>NZ_JBIWBA010000004.1:0-222637 GCF_044760715.1 Lysinibacillus sp. NPDC098008 | reverse complement strand
GCACATGCGGAAGTAGTTCAGTGGTAGAACACCACCTTGCCAAGGTGGGGGTCGCGAGTTCGAACCTCGTCTTCCGCTCCAAATGTGCCGGGGTGGCGGAACTGGCAGACGCACAGGACTTAAAATCCTGCGGTAGGTGACTACCGTACCGGTTCGATTCCGGTCCTCGGCACCATTTTTATATGCGCCCGTAGCTCAATTGGATAGAGCGTCTGACTACGGATCAGAAGGTTATGGGTTCGACTCCTGTCGGGCGCGCCAATAAAATGTACGGGAAGTAGCTCAGCTTGGTAGAGCACTTGGTTTGGGACCAAGGGGTCGCAGGTTCGAATCCTGTCTTCCCGACCATTTCCAAAAAAATTATGGGGCCTTAGCTCAGCTGGGAGAGCGCCTGCCTTGCACGCAGGAGGTCAGCGGTTCGATCCCGCTAGGCTCCACCATGATTTAATAACCAGTATAAAGATCCTGGCGGCGTAGCTCAGCTGGCTAGAGCGTACGGTTCATACCCGTAAGGTCGGGGGTTCGATCCCCTCTGCCGCCATCTTAAAGGACCTTTAGCTCAGTTGGTTAGAGCAGACGGCTCATAACCGTCCGGTCGCAGGTTCGAGTCCTGCAAGGTCCACCATTTATATATTGTTACGGAGGTATACCCAAGTCTGGCTGAAGGGATCGGTCTTGAAAACCGACAGGCGGGTAACACCGCGCGGGGGTTCGAATCCCTCTACCTCCTCCAGTTTTAAATTTTGATAAATGGTGCTTGAAAAACTCGAAACAGTATATAATTATCGCGGGGTGGAGCAGTGGTAGCTCGTCGGGCTCATAACCCGAAGGTCGTTGGTTCAAATCCGGCCCCCGCAACCAATTTTTATGGATGAAAGCAATCAAATGGTCCCGTGGTGTAGCGGTTAACATGCCTGCCTGTCACGCAGGAGATCGCCGGTTCGATCCCGGTCGGGACCGCCATTTATTTTAACATGTGGGTCAGTAGCTCAGTTGGTAGAGCATTAGATTGAAGCTCTAAGTGTCGGCGGTTCGATTCCGTCCTGACCCACCATGTATGCGGGTGTAGTTTAATGGTAAAACCTCAGCCTTCCAAGCTGATGTCGTGGGTTCGATTCCCATCACCCGCTCCAGAGAGGGCCTATAGCTCAGCTGGTTAGAGCGCACGCCTGATAAGCGTGAGGTCGATGGTTCGAGTCCATTTAGGCCCACCAATATTCCGAAGTAGCTCAGTTGGTAGTAGCACCTGACTGTTAATCAGGTTGTCGCAGGTTCGAGTCCTGCCTTCGGAGCCAAAAGGGGAAGTACTCAAGAGGCTGAAGAGGCGCCCCTGCTAAGGGTGTAGGTCGGGTAACCGGCGCGAGGGTTCAAATCCCTCCTTCTCCGCCATGGGCCCGTTGGTCAAGTGGTTAAGACACCGCCCTTTCACGGCGGTAACACGGGTTCGAATCCCGTACGGGTCATACAAAATGCAGTAGATGAACGTTCATCTACTGCATTTTTTTGTTCAAAATAGTCGAGAGCTGGATAGCCGCCTCTACTAGACGGATAGAAGCGTGAAAGTGACGCTAAATCGACGGATAGCATCTAACAGTGCAGTGGATGAGTTTAGAGTCATTCGCTGCACTTTTTGATTACATTGAAAGTAGTGAATTTTAATATTTGCAATTTTATATGCACCGTAATCACCGTATAGATCTTATAGCGATCATAGAATTGATAGTTATCTTGTGCATCGTAGAAATCAAATATCCTATTTATTTCTATATAGTATTGACCATTTGAATATTGAACATCTAGTATCTCATTGCCTGCAAAAAAGAAATAATGATCTTGGTATGCAATGTCATTCACATATTCCTCTGTAAGGCTATCGGCAATCCAGTAAAAATCACCTTCATTGAGTGCCATTTCATAATAAAGCCGGAATGCTTGCACGAATTGCCCTGCTAATAGGGCATCCGTTTCGTTCATTGTGTCCTCTTCAATTGGAGCTTCTCGATCATTTACATAGACATTCGCAACAGCATGAACCTCATTAGCAGTAAGAGGCTTAGCAGCCCATCCCTCAAATGCTATAAAGAGGAATGGAGAAGGCGAAATTAGTGCTTGTTCCAGTTGTGTATAACAGAGAGTTAATGCCTATTACATTGCCTGTATTGACATCAACCAATGGGCTGCTGCTACTACCTTTATCAATGTGTACATCTACCTGATAGATATGCTTATATATAAAATTTTCAAGTTCCATATCACGTTTATTGCCTAGTATGTAGCCAATAGAAGCCGAATTTTCAAAGCCTTGTGGCTACCAAATGCAATGACCTTTAAGTCTATTGGGGATTCAGACGTTTCAATACCTAATGGTTCAGTGTCTTAATAGCTAGGCACATGTTGCAATAAAGCAGACTGATAATACGATAATTGCCCATGTAGGAATACCTTGCTTGCGTAATGATGAATTAGTAAGTTTGCGACCACAGTCTGTGCAAAACTTGCCGTCCATAGCGTTTTCATGCTGACAATTTGGACATTTCATCCTATCATACTCCTGTGAAAATTTTGCTAGTTATATCGGCTTGTAAATATAATTTTATAGGTAGTTGTGGAATGATATAACTAAAAAAATTATGATTAGATTAAATTATTTTATTGACTTTAACGTTGCGTCAACGTTTACAGTAGCATTAGTGGAGGTGACAACATGGAATATACCATTCAGGAGCTTGCGAATTTGTCAGGTGTGAGTACAAGAACACTGCGCTATTATGATGAAATTGGGTTACTAAAGCCAGCAAGAACAAATGAGGCAGGCTATCGTTTTTACAGTCAGGTTGAAGTCGATATGTTACAGCAAATTTTATTTTATAGAGCACTGGATATGAAGCTATCGACGATTCAGGATATTATTCAAGCACCTAATTTTCAGCACTTTGAGGCACTGAAAGCACATCAAGTAGCATTGCAAAAACGCAAGAAACAGCTTGAAGAAATCTTACAAACAGTGGAAAAAACAATACAATCTATCGAGGAGGAACGACCAATGTCAAATGAAGAAAAATTTAAAGGCTTTAAAGAAAAGTTAATCGCAGATAATGAAAAGCAATATGGTCAAGAAATACGTGAAAAATATGGCGATGAAACAGTGGATGCTTCGAATGCTAAGCTTATGAATATGACTGAGCAGCAATATCAAGAAATGCAACAGCTAGAGCAGCAAATGTTTGAACGTTTAACAGAGGCGATGGAGCTTGGTGATGCGACAAGTGATATTGCTATGGAAGTAGCTGAGCTGCATAAAAGGTGGCTAAGCTTTACATGGAAGGAATATTCGAAAGAAGCACATGCAGGGCTTGCACAAATGTATATAGCAGATGAACGTTTTGCAGCATACTATAATGAGCGTGGTACAACAGGAGCAGTACAGTTTTTACATGATGCTATTATAGCCTACACAAGTAAGTAACAAACGCTTCCTTATGCTGACATGTTTTAGAAAGCGTAAATTCGGAAAACATGAAAGCATAAGGAGGAGATTTTTGTGAATCAACAAGTAATGCAAAAATTGAAAAGACAATTGGAGCAAGAATTACAAGAAATTGAACAGCGACTAGATGAATCCGAACGACCACAAACAACAGAGCTATCTAATTATGATAATCATCCAGCAGATAATGCTAGCGATTTAACAGATCAGTTGACGGAAATGGCTATTGATGAGCATCGCAGTGATGACGCAGAGGAAATTAAACAAGCATTACAAGCAATGAAGGATGGAACATATGGGACATGTGTTGTCTGTGGTGAGGAAATTCCTACAGGACGTTTAGAGGCTATGCCAAAAGCATTGACCTGTGTGGAGCATGCAGAGAAAAAAGAAGAACAGCTACGACCAGTGGAAGAGGATTTGCTAGCTTCAACACCTAAATCAAATGACTTTATAGAGCTTGAGGAATTTGGCTCTTCAGATACACCGCAAGATAAAATTTAGGAAGCTTTCGCTCACAAAAACAGTATAATAGCTGTAGAGGTGAGAGGATGAAGATTATCGATTTACACTGTGATGCTCTGTTAAAATTAACAACACTTGAAACAGCCAACTTTGCAGGTGATACACGGCTAGATACGAATCATAAAAGACTACAATTAGGGCAGATAGAGGTTCAGGTATTTGCTATTTTTATTAATCCAAAAATACCGCAACAGCAGCAATTTCTTGAGGTGGTACGCCAAATTGAGGCATTTCATAGCCATGTATTACAAACAGAGGGCATGGTGCATATTACAGATTGGGCACAGCTAGAGCAATTAGCACCACATGAAATAGGCGCTATTCTAAGCTTAGAGGGCTGTGGTGCAATTGGTGAGGATTTAACTAAGCTCATCGCCATTTTAGATGCTGGTGTAAAATTAGTAGGATTAACATGGAATGAAGAAAATGCTCTTGCTCATGGAGCTGAACAGGATGCAAGTCTTGGTTTAAAACCATTTGGGAAAGAAGTTATTCAATTACTCAATAAACGTGATATCATCATTGACGTTTCACATCTTAACGAGCAAAGCTTTTGGGACGTGTTACCACTAGCGAAGCATATTATTGCAAGTCATAGTAATGCACGTGCCCTATGTGACCATCCGCGTAATTTAACAGATGCACAGGTAAAGGCTCTTGTTCAACATGGTGGTCATATCCATGTTGTTTACTATCCACCGTTTATTGGTAAGGATGCAACACTAGAGCATTTAGTAAATCATGTAGAGCATTTAGCAAATCTAGTAGGTGTTGAGCATATAGGGTTAGGCTCTGATTTTGATGGCATTGATGTGACTGTCGATGGTTTAGCACATGCAGGAGAGGCACAAAATTTAGTAGCGGCATTACGAGCACGCTTTTCAGAGGAAGAGGTACTAGGGATTACTAGTCATAATTTTAAACGTTATGTAAAAAAAACAGCAACCCATTAAGGCTGCTGCATCTGTTAATAAAAGAAATAATGAATTAATAAACCAATTCCTAATAGGAAGCCAAAGATTGTATTGGTTTGCGCTGTATATTTCATCGCAGGCATCACTTCTTTGGCTTCTTTTTTATCTCGGAAAATTTGAATAGCGCGCAATGGCTTTGGCACGCTTAAGAAGATAATAAGCGCCCAAAATGTAATACCGTCGATGGCTACAAGCGCAATTACCCATAAATAGGAAACGATAAAAAAGCCTGATAAGACAGAAATAGCACTATCACGTCCTACCAAAATCGCGAGCGTTTTGCGTCCACCCTCTGTATCCCCAACAATATCGCGTATATTATTCGATAACATAATAGCGCCAACTAGAATCATACTTGGTACAGAAAGCAAAACAGCATCTAGCGTTATTGTAAGCGTTTGAATATAGAAGGCAATCAGCACAATCCCCATGCCCATAACGGCTCCTGAAATAATTTCGCCAAACGGTGAGTAGGCAATTGGATATGGACCACCTGTATATAAATAGCCGATAAGCATACAAGCAAGTCCAACGGCTGCTAGCCACCAGGATGTTGAGGCACATATATAAATACCAAGAAGCATCGCAATGGCATAAAAGCTTAATGCAATCATCATAATCGTTTTTGGCTGTACACCATGCCGAACAATCGTCCCGCCAATTCCAACAGAGTGCTCGTTATCTAATCCCAATTTGTAATCATAATATTCATTGAACATATTCGTTGCTGCTTGGATAAGCATACTTGCAATGAGCATAGCAAAAAATAGTCCAAAATCAATTGTTTCTTGTTCAATTGCTAAGGCAATTGCTGTTCCTAGGAATACGGGAACAAATGAAGCGGTTAAAGTATGTGGACGTGTTAAATGCCACCAAACTTTCAACCCCCTATCAGCTTCAATGACTTTGGTCATAAGGTCTTTCTCTCCTTCAAATGTTGTCGACTCTTCTTATTTTAAACGAAGATTGAGAAAATGGGTAGGTTCACAGCTTATTACATACTGTTTCATGAAAAAAAGTGATACAATAGAACATGCATTTATGAACTGAAAGTAAAAAATAAGCGATAGGCAACGGTACGAATCATAGAGTTGCCAAGCAATTGATAATGTACATTGCAACAACGGAGGTAATTTTCATGCAACAGAAGTGGTACCAAGCCACAGAGGTAGAAGTGGACTCTTTGGGCCGAAACCTTCATTTTTATATGGAAACAATTGAGGTAAGCCACTTATCTGCATTGGCATTTTATGCAGCAGGCGAGGAATGTTATAAAGGTGAACGATTTTATTGGCAAAATAGAGAAAAAACAATGACTTTAGTGGGACTTGGACATGCCCATACCATTCAAAACAATGCAAAAGATGAACGTTTTGATGCTGTAGAAGCAGAATGGAAAAGCTTAACGAAAAATTGTTTCAAACAGCAACGTGAGCTACATCCTATTTTATTTGGCGGTTTTACATTTGACCCACAGAATAATGTTGATGGAGAGTGGACGGGCTTTCCAGAAGCTTATTTTGCATTAGCAACCTTTCAACTAGTAATACGTGATGATAAATCCTATGTCAGCATTCATCTTCTAACACAGGAGCAACAGGGTGAAGAACAGCTTGAAGCATTGCGTAAGGAGCGAGATCATTTAATTCACGCGGCACAGGTTAAAGAAGTGAAAACGTATTCAAAGCCTGAAATTATAAGTTATTTCGAGCCATATAAGGACCCATATTTAGCTTCCATTGACCAAGTAACAGCATTAATTAAGCAAAAAAAGGCAGGGAAAGTTGTCATTGCACGATCACTGGCATTGCAATTTAAAGAGCCTGTATCCGCGCCACAAGTGCTCTCACAAATTATTCATGAGCAGCCAGAAAGCTATTTATTTGGCTTAGAACGTCACAATTTATTGTTCTTTGGTGCATCGCCTGAGCGTCTTGTAAAAGTGGAGGATAGGCGTGCCTTTTCATCTTGTATAGCTGGCTCGATTAAGCGAGGAAAGACAGCGGAGGAAGATGAAGCCTACGGGCAAAGCTTATTAAATGACCCTAAAAATGATGGCGAGCATCAATATGTGGTTGATATGATTGCAGATACATTCCGCAAAAATTGTGTAAATATGACGATTCCAGATCGACCACGTTTACTAAAAATACGAGATATTCAACATCTATACACACCTGTTGAAGGTCAGTTAAATCAAGAAGCAACGATACTACAGCTTACAAAATCATTGCATCCAACACCAGCTTTAGGCGGTGTACCACGTCAAGAAGCACTAGCGGCTATACGTAAATATGAGCCGATGAATCGTGGGCTGTATGCGGGGCCGATTGGCTGGATGGATGCAGAGGGCAATGGTGAATTTGCAGTGGCTATTCGTTCAGCTGCGCTATTGCAAGATAAAGCGTATTTATATGCTGGTGGCGGTATAGTAGCAGATTCAGAGCCACAATCTGAATATGAAGAAACATTAGTGAAATTCCGTCCAATGCTTCGTGCGTTAGGAGGACAATTACATGAGTGAACGACAAATTTTAAGTGACTATGTATATACAATGGTGGCATCATTAGTCCAGACTGGTGTAGAAAACGTTGTCATTAGTCCTGGCTCACGCTCAACACCACTTGCTTATGCATTTGCTTCAGCAAAGCAACTAACGATGTATCGACAGGTAGATGAACGTTCTGCAGCTTTCTTTGCATTAGGGTTAGCGAAGGCTACTGCAAAGCCTGTTGTTTTATTATGTACATCTGGTACAGCAGCGGCAAACTATTTTCCTGCAATTGTAGAGGCAAGCTATGCACGTGTGCCGTTAATTATCATAACGGCTGATCGCCCGCATGAATTACGAGAAGTAGGCGCACCACAGGCAATTCATCAGCCCAATTTATATGGCACACATGTAAAATGGAGTGTGGATTTCCCGCTAGCAGACGGTGCGGCACCAACATTGCCCTTTATAGAGCATCATCTTGCGCGTGCGGTAGCGATTGCAACAAGTGCACCATTTGGGCCAGTACATATTAATGTACCGTTCCGTGAGCCGCTATTAATTGATTTTTACAGTGAGCTACCACCAGCAACATTCAAGCATAGCCATATAGGACAATTAATCCCAACAACTGCTGCACAGCAGCAGCTTTCGGCTATTTTACAAGCAACGAAAAAAGGTTTTCTTATTATTGGTGAATTACCCCTCGGCACAGATTTATCCGTTGTATGGGAATTTGTACGCCAGTTAAAATGGCCAGTGATTGTTGAAAGCTTATCAAATATGCGCGCAGCCATCCCAGAGGATTGTTTACCATATATTATGGCGACCTATGATGCTATTATGAAAAGCGAGGATTTTCAAGCACTTGTCCAGCCTGACACAGTATTGCGCTTAGGGGCACAGCCTGTGTCAAAATTTATCATGCAATTTATTACAAAATCACAGCCAAATGCTTATATTATTATTGATGAGGATGCGATGTTTAGAGATGCTACAGGTGTGTCTACACATTTTATTCACGCCAATATCGGACAGTGGCTAACACAATTAACGCCTTCAAACACAGCGTTTGATGAGGCTTATCTTGTCAAATGGCAAAAGGCTCATGCACTGGCTACCATGTATATTGAGCAGCATTCAGAAGTAGCAAAGGATGAAGGGGCAATTGTGAGTCGGTTGCTAAAGATGATTCCTGATGGCAGCGATATTTTTGTTAGCAGCAGTATGCCAATACGTGATATAGATACATTTTTACTGCCCACACCAAAGGATTTACGTATTTTTGCAAACCGTGGGGCAAATGGAATTGATGGTGTTGTGTCAACAGCTTTAGGCTTTAGTCAAGCGAATGATAGAGAAACGTATTTATTGATTGGCGATTTAGCCTTTTTACATGATATCAACGGCTTAATTGCATCTAGGTATCAGTCATGTCATATAACGATTATTGTGTTAAATAACGATGGTGGGGGTATTTTCTCTTATTTACCACAGTCAACAGTCGAGGCACATTATGAGGATTTATTTGGTACACCAACTGCATTGACATTCCATGATATTGCCAAGATGTATGATATGGATTATATACGCGTGGATACGATAGATGAGCTATCAGAAAAATTTTCAACGGTGAGAAAGCAGCCTTTACGTTTAATCGAAATTTTTACGGACCGAGCAGAAAATGTCAAGGCACACCGAGAGCTGTGGCAGCGTATTAATACGGAGCTAAAAGCATGATGATTCGAGGACTCGAAACGCATATTGAGATATGGAATAAGGATGCCCCTTCTACATTAGTTGCTTTGCACGGCTTTACAGGAAGTACAGCAACATGGCATTATTTAGCGCAAGCGTTGCCAAATGTACGAGTGGTGGCAATTGATTTAATTGGGCATGGACGAACAGCCGTACCAGCGCACGTGCAGCGTTTTTCAATGGAGGAGCAAGTACAGGATTTAGAAGAAATATGCTGTCAGCTTCAGTTAGAGAAATTTACGCTATTAGGCTATTCAATGGGGGGCAGAATTGCCTTGTCCTATGCTATGTCATATCCAGAGCGTATTGATAAGCTTATTTTAGAAAGTGCTTCACCAGGACTACGCACGGCAGCAGAACGAGCTGAGCGTTGTGAGCAGGATGAGGCACTCGCCCAAAAAATTATAGCAAATGGTATCGAATCATTTGTCAATGCGTGGGAAAATATCCCGCTTTTTGCAACACAGCAGCAGCTCCCTAAAAGTGTACGAGAAGCTGTGCGAGCAGAAAGGCTGTCACAGAAGGCGGAAGGATTGGCAGGAAGCTTAAGAGGTATTGGCACAGGTGTCCAACCTTCAAATTGGGAGCGGCTGGAGCAGCTAGTCATCCCTGTCCTTCTTTTAACAGGAGCATTGGATAAGAAATTTTGTAAAATCGCACAAGAAATGAAAGCGTTATTAAAGAATGGCACACATATAACCGTAAATCATGCGGGACATGCAATTCATGTGGAAAATCCCGCTGAGTTTGCTACAATAGTAGAGGAGTATTTAACGTAGTATTCCTCGCTTTATAACGAATTTCTTAATATAGGAGGCAATTCAATGACACGTCAATGGACTACATTACATACTTATGAAGATATTAAGTATGAGTTCTATAACGGTATCGCAAAAATTACGATTAACCGTCCAGAAGTGCGCAACGCATTCCGCCCAAAAACAGTGATGGAAATGATTGATGCATTCTCACGCGCACGTGATGACAAAAATATCGGTGTAATTATTTTAACAGGCGAAGGTGAGCATGCTTTCTGCTCAGGCGGCGACCAAAAAGTTCGCGGACATGGTGGCTACGTAGGAGAAGATGAAATCCCGCGTCTAAACGTTCTAGATTTACAACGTTTAATCCGTGTAATTCCAAAGCCTGTAGTGGCAATGGTAGCAGGCTATGCAATTGGCGGAGGACATGTTTTACATGTTGTTTGTGACTTAACAATTGCTGCTGATAATGCTCGCTTTGGACAAACTGGACCAAAAGTAGGCTCATTCGATGCTGGTTATGGCTCAGGCTATCTTGCTCGTATTATTGGACATAAAAAGGCACGTGAAATTTGGTATCTTTGCCGTCAATACGATGCACAGCAAGCACTTGATATGGGCTTAGTCAATACAGTTGTACCTTATGAGCAACTGGAAGATGAAACGGTTCAATGGTGTGAAGAAATGCTACAAATGTCACCAACTGCTCTACGCTTCTTAAAAGCAGCGATGAATGCAGATACAGATGGCTTAGCAGGTCTTCAACAAATGGCTGGCGACGCAACACTTCTTTACTACACAACAGATGAAGCAAAAGAAGGTCGCGATGCCTTCAAAGAAAAACGTCAACCTGACTTCGGTCAATTCCCAAGATTCCCTTGATGTAACAAACAGCTCGTATCTTTTGAGAGATACGGGCTTTTTTTATATGCGGAGGCGGATAGAACTGCGAAAGTGATGGATAGACCTATAAAAGTGACAGATAGAGCCACCAAAATAAAGGATAGCCACATAAAACCGATGGATGGACAAGGAATAGAGGAAAGCGATAAGATATAGGATGATTGGAGTGACAACTATGTATCCAAATTGGATTTTACAGCGAGCTTATTTAACGCCACATCGTACAGCATTGAAGTATAAAGAACAAAGCTGGACATTTCAGCAATTAAATAATGTATCACTAAAGCGAGCTCGTCAATTAGCAGCACTTGGTATTCAACAAGGGGATCGTATCGCGATTATGGGGCCGAGTAAGCCAGACCTTGTGGTAATACTCTATGCCTGTATGCATTTACAGTGTGAAATGGTGATGCTCAATCGACGACTATCGCAGGATGAGCTGGCATATCAGCTAGAGGATTCTGAGGCAGTGGTGGTATTAATTGCGGATGAGGATGTTGCAAAATTACCTTCTGAAACAGCATATCATGTCTTTTCAACAATTGCAGAGGGCATGGAAGAACCTCTTAATATTGCTAAGGAATGGCCAATCCATCAAACAACAACCATTATGTATACATCAGGTACAACGGGTTTTCCAAAAGGGGTTCGTCAAACAGTTGGCAATCATCAGGCTAGTGCAACCGCCTCTGTCCTTAATATTGGGCTACAGCCTCATGATGTTTGGCTCTGTGCAGTGCCGTTATTCCATATTAGTGGATTTTCGATATTAGTACGCTCATTGCTATATGGCAATCAAATTTATTTGTATGATCAATTTGATGTAGAAGCCATTGCACAAAATATTATAGACGGGGATGTTACACATATGTCAGTTGTTGCTGTAACATTGGAAAGAATTTTACATATGTTAGAGCAGCGCAATGCGAAAGCCTCACCGCAATTTAAGCTAATGCTAGCAGGAGGGGGACCTGTGCCTATTGATTATTTAACAAGGGCACATGCCTTAAATCTAGCAGTTGCCCAAACATATGGTATGACAGAAACCTCCTCACAAACTGCTACGTTGGCAAGCGAAGATGCAATGCGCAAGTTAGGCTCTGCAGGAAAGCCATTATTTTTCAATCAAATTCAAATTGCTGAGCCCAATGCCTTTGGTGAAGGGGAAATTTGTATTCGTGGCCCACATGTGACACCCGGCTATATCGGACGCTTTGCACAAAAAAGCGCAACGATTGATGGCTGGCTGCATACAGGGGATATTGGGTATATTGATAAAGATGGTTATTTATTTGTGATTGACCGCAGAGCAGATTTAATTATTTCGGGTGGGGAAAATATTTACCCTGCTGAAATTGAAAATGTTCTGCTGACACATCCTGCTGTTCAAGAAGCGGGTGTTTGCGGAAGACATGATGATAAATGGGGGCAAGTCCCTATTGCATTTGTTGTACTAAAGGAGCAGGTGTCTATAGAGCAATTACACGTATTTTGCTTACGAAAGCTTGCTAAATATAAAGTGCCACAAGAAATTATCGTAACAGATAGCCTACCACGCAACGGAGCTAATAAGCTAGTAAGACGAAAATTAGTACAATAATAAAAGAAGCCTTCTAACAATGGAGGCTTCTTTTATTATTTGCAAAAACTAGTATGAAATTTTTCTTTCCTTAACATAATAAAAAAAAGAGAGGCATAAACTATTAGTAAAGGAGAATGACTCAGATGAGGAAATATATATATAATGTTGTCATTATATTATTTGTTCTACAAATGAGTCATGTGCAAGTATTTGCAAATTATGAAAAAAATAATCTAGCAACTGCTGATTCAATAGGAACATTACAAGCTCTTATTTCCCAAGAGGTTATGCAGTTCTCAACCGAATTTTCTATTCGCTATACAGGTGATGTAGCTACTATTAAAGATGAACTAACAGAAATCACGAAAGCTGCTATTCAAAATGATTATATTTATGCGAATATCTCTAGCTTTAAATGGAAGTATAATGGAACTAATAATAATATTGTCATTGACTTTACATTTACGTATCATATGTCGCAAGCAGAGGCAGCATTTGTAGAGCAAACATTGGCAACGATTATTGCACCTATGCATGGATTTAATGATCTAGAAAAATTACAGGCTGCACATGATTTTATTGTTTTATCCACGGAATACTCCAAAGAAACAGAAGGAAGTCAATATTCCCCTTATACATTACTAACAGAAAATAAGGGCGTCTGTCAGGCATATGCTTTAGTGCTGTACCGAATGCTAGAAATGCTGGGCTTTGAGGTGCGCTATGTACCTGGCAAAGCAGGTGAACAGTTACACGCATGGGTATTAGTGAAGCTTGATCATGCTTGGTATCATATTGATGTTACATGGGATGACCCGCTGCCTGATCACAAGGGAGAGGTTCGCTATCAATATTTTTTACAATCAGATCGTCAGCTATCACAAGATCATATATGGGATTATATGAAATTCCCTGCTGCGACAAGTGAAAAATATAGAGAAATGCAGCAAATGACAAAAACGCAAAATGGGCAATTTAGCTTTCCACACAATTTAGGACTATCTGCTATAAATGAACATAAGCTAGCTATTCAGCAGCCAACAAAGCTTGTGGCTTCAAAACAAAGTGAGCAAGAAGCGTTCACGATGGATGAATGGGTACTACTGCATACAGAAAGCTTTGTCATTTTTACAGAAATGCTATCCACAAATATTGTACTAAAAACAAGCTCGTTTACATCTATTGATCGAGTGGAGAAACGTATGCCGCAAGAAAAATACGTCATACGAAAGGAGGTGCCCCAGTGAATATTTGGGACACCTCCTTCCTTGTGCTATTAATGAGTGTTTAGAGCTTTTTCTAATGTTTGAATATTTTTCTCCATTAGCGTAAAGTATGTTTCATTATTTTTTTCATCATCAGCTGTTAGGACACTTAAATTATGCAAAACTAGTGATTCAGCTCCAACTTCTTTTTGAATAACCTCCGCTAATTTAGAAGAAACATTTTGCTCAAATAAAATATAGTGAATATGCAATTCATTTGCTTTATCAACAATTTTTGTTAATTCCTTTTGAGATGGCTCATCCTGAGAATTTAATCCTGCAATTGGTACTTGTGTTAAGCCGTATTGACCCGCAATATAACCAAATGCAGCATGAGATACAAAGAATGTTTTATCTTGTGCACCATCAGCCATCGCTTTAAAGTCACTATCTAAATCCTGTAACTCTTTCACTAATGCTTCATAATTTGAGTTAAATGTAGCTTCCTGTTCAGGCATTTTTTCAACAAGTGTATTTTTAATAGCAAGTGCTAAATCTTGGCTAATTGTGGGTGATAGCCAAACATGTGGGTCAATATCGCCATGGTCATGGTCGTGACCTTCATGCTCATGCGCTTCCGCCTCATGGTCGTGCTCTTCATGCTCGTGTGCTTCTACCTCATGGTCGTGACCTTCATGCTCATGTGCTTCCGCCTCATGGTCATGCTCTTCATCTTCTGGATGTACATGACCAGTGCTTATGGCTAATTTTTCCTCTGCTACTTGGTCAGCCGTTGCTACCATTGTAACATCCTCATTTGCTAATGTTTTTTTCGCATTTTCCACAAAGCCTTCAAGCCCTAAGCCAATATAGAAAAAGATTTCTGCATCCGCTAGTTTCATCATATCCTTTTGAGTTGGCTCAAAGGTATGCTCATTTGCTCCAGCAGGATAAATAGAAGATACATCAACAAAATCTCCGCCAATGCGCTCTGCAAAATAGCTTAAAGGATAGACTGTTGTATAAATGGCTAACTTATCACTCCCAGTATCTTTGGCCTTGCTATCAGATTGTTGGGAAGTTGAAGCTTTATCACCGCAGGCAGCAGTAAATACAGCAAGAACTGCAACTAGAAATACTAAATATACTTTTTTCATCTAATTAAATATCTCCTTTAAATAGTAATGATTACGGTTTGCTTTTTGGAACAGTTACTATAATAACGCACAATTTTAAAAAGCACAAGAAAAAATGACCTTCGAAAATTAATTTTTTTTCGAAGGCCATTTTTCTGGCACAGGATCAAAGCCACCAGCATGAAATGGATGACATTTGAATACCCGTATTATTGTTAATAAAAAGCCCTTGAACGCTCCATGTTTTTGAAATGCCTCAAGCCCATAGGAGGAGCATGTAGGATGGAAGCGACAAGTAGGCGGGGTCATTGGTGAGATAAACTTTCTATAAAATTGAATAAGCCAAATAAAAGGATATTTCATCTTTGCTCATCCTCTTGTTTAGGCTTTGCATCAACGGTTTGAGCAAAAATATGTTTATTTTTCTTGTAAATAATAATTGCTGCTACAGCAAACATTAGCATCATCATGGCAATCATTATAATAATTGGTAATGGCACACCCATTGCTTTCACTCCAAATTCATTAAATCAATTATGCCCCAGCGCGTAATTGTACCTGTCGCTAATGCTTTTGGTACATAAAACATCAGCCGCTGACGCTTCGCTTTCGATACAAAAAGAATTTGCTAAACCAAGATAATAACTAGTTCTCATCTTGCTGATAGTTGTTTTTTGGTTTTTCATCAATCGTATGTTGAAAGGCATATGCACGGTTGACACTAATAATTGTTGCCATAGTAATAAAAATAACGATAATAATCGCAACGATTAAGAGCGCAGTTAAACTCATAGCATCCACTCCGTTTATTAAGTTTAGTATTTATATTATAAATGATTCACTGTTCTTAAGTGTGAAGGAAGTTTGACATTCCAGCGAATAAAATCACTGCTTTTCCTCCATACTATGGAAAAAGGAGTGAATCGTCAAGATGGAGCGTCACCGTGTATATTTTTCACTTGCCAATAGAACCTATTATACAAATCCATATGCAGGGCCTTGGAATTTTGAGCTAAATATTGATCGACAAGGATTAGATGTTTTTGAAAAAATTTTTCAGCAAATGCAGCTACTAGAAATTTCGAATGCATGGCGTGCACAACTACCCTATATACAATATCATCTAGATCAAGAAAATGATGAAATTGATCGACGTTTAATGAAGATTTATGCACTTGTTCATGAGTATGGAGATGATGATACAAAAGCATTTGTTGAGCAATTACCTTATTTCAATAAACGTGTCTAGCATGCTAAAAGATCACTGAATAAACAGCGACCTTTTTAGCATTAACAAATTGCTTTTAAAATTGTAAATACAGCTTCCCTTGGAACAATAATTGGTATAGAAAGCTTATCTTTGATTTTATTTTTCATTGTTGTGGAGTAACCCATGCAATCAAGAATAAGTAAATCGCTTCCTTGGGATTCTAGTTGCTGTGCCTTTGCCAATAAATCTTGGTCATTAAAACGGTAGGGTGAGCTAGCTGAGAAAAGCACATTAAATTGTGCTTTTTGCCATTTCTCAGCTACTGTTAGCTGCTGCTCAGGTTCAGGGCCGATTAAGCCAAGTGTTAATTCTGTATGTAAGCCCTTTACTAAATTTGTCATCATACGATCAGGCAATAATAGATTTTTAAAGGTTAGCTTATTGGCAAAATCGCCTGTGCACATTAATAAAACCCATGTGAATTCCTGTAAATCATCAATGCGTTTATGAATATAAGGCATAAGCTTTTGTTTGCTTAGCTTCACTTGCTGACCATTTGCAAGAAGTGTGACTAACACATCTGTATCTTTATGTGACGGTGCAAGTGCAGCAATTTCAGCAGAAGAGAGTAAATCAAGTACACCGAATTCATCGACATGTAAGCCTGCCTCTCTTAATTGCTGAATATCGTTTGCCATATCTTTACGAGGTGCTTGACCAATTGTTACAACAGCAATTTTTGAGTTTTCCACTATACTCACTCCGCTTCGTAATATTTTTGTCCATTTACATATGTTTGTAAAACCTTCGCCTCTGTTTCAAAAATAGGATGTGACCAAACAACAAAATCCGCATCTTTGCCTTCCTCAAGGCTACCAATTCGATGATCGAGTTGAACAAGCTTAGCTGCATTGATTGTAATACTTTTTAAAGCTGTATCGTGATCTAAGCCATAGCGAATGGCTTCAGTGGCACAATATTTTAAATATTGAATTGGCACAAAAGGATGATCAGTCATAATAGCAAATGGAATCTGATGCTCCTTAAACATAGCTGCAATTGCTGGTGTAGAATTGCGTGTTTCGTATTTTGAGGGTGTTAACATATAGGGACCAAGTGTTGCATGAAATCCACTATTTTTTACTGCATCAATGATTAGGTGACCTTCTGTACAATGCTCTAAATGGAGCTGAACATCAAATTCTTTAGCGATTCTAATAGCGGTCATAATATCATCTGCCCGATGGCAATGAAGGCGCAAAGGCATATCACCTCGTAGCACCTCAATAAATGGGCGTAGCTCTGTATTATGTTTGATCTGCTCATCCTGTTCCAGCGGCTGAAGCTGATTGGCACGTTGGAAGCCATCACGTAAAAGCTGAGCAATTGCCATACGTGTCATAGGCTTGCGTTTATATTGATTGCCAAAGACGTTTTTAGGATTTTCTCCTAAAGCCCCCTTTAAGCCACTACGCTCTACTAAAACACGTGAGTCAAGGGTTGGACCTGCTGTTTTAAGGATGCTCCAAATGCCTCCAATAACATTGGCACTGCCTGGTCCTGTTTGCACAGTTGTGACGCCACCTTCCAGTGCGTGCTGAAAGGAAAAGTGACGAATATCTACACTATCTAAAGCATGCATAAGCGGTGTAAAGGGCTCACTATATTCATTTGCATCATTAATCTCTTCTGTTACCTCAGCCCATGTGCCAACATGTGCATGGATATCAATTAGCCCTGGTGTCACATAAGCCCCCTGTAAATCTACTGTTGTTGCATCAGCAGGAATTTCTTTAGCTGGACCTATATAAACAATACGACCGTTTTGCACCCATAGCTGCTCAAAAATATCATTCTGTTCATTGACTGTGAGAAATTTTGCATGGTGATAAATAATCATTGTGCTATACCTTCTTCCCGTGCATAAACTTTTTTCCCTTTAATAAAAGTAGCGATAACCTGTGCATCTAACTCTAGTGGATGCTTATCCCATATAACAAAATCAGCATAAAGCCCATTGCGAATAGCCCCTGTTTTATGGGCAATACCAAGAAAGTTAGCAGCTCCTGCTGTTAATGCATAAAGAACATCTGAACGTGTCATTCCTTCTCTTACGGCTAAACAGCCTTCTAGTGTAAGATGTGATGTACTGCTAGTAGGGTGGTCTGTACAAAAAACAAACGGAATATTGAGCTGTGATAGCTGGCGATAAAGCTTTGGCGAAAGTGCCATCATTTCATTATGCTCGATATAGCGGAATGTTGGACCAGCAATAACCGTTGGGAAAGCTGCTTCCTGCAGAAGCGGTAGTTCAGTGCCATGAATAATATGAAAATCAAAAGCTTCGTTAAATTCTTGCTGAAGTCGACCAATAAATTCAATATCCACTGCTTTATGTGCACGAATCATAACTTTTTGGATGGCTGGTTCTTGCTGTTGAATACGCTGCAATGTTTCTCTTAAAATATTAGCGATGCCCATACGTGTTAATGGCTTGCTCTTTTCAGCAAAAAATGTACTTTTTGCTTGATGTCCGATGGAGAATGCATAGGCAACATCTTGTGAGATAACCATTTCATCAACCGTTGGATGTGTATGATGGATAATTGCTGTTTTTGCCCCAATCAGGCTTTTAGGGGAGGGCACAATATGAGATGCTGTCACCCCATGTGAGATGGCTTTGTGAAATGCTGCATCAAAAGGGTAGATACCATCAACGACAGAATATTGTAAATGTGCATCAGATTCATAGCTATCATCACCTTCCCAGCGAATACCTATTTCTGCTAAACCAATTTGTGAGCAACTGTCAATAAAGCCTGGGGTAATATAATAGCCATCTAAATTGATTTCCGTGTCAGCGGTATTGGAAGATTGCTCGAAAAATTGTCCTTGCACTTGAAATGATTGTTGGTCGAAGTTACGAGTGTCAGTGTTAAAAACAAGTCCATTTATATAGCGAGTCATCGGATTCAATCTCTCCTTATGAAGAGAAAAGCGGAGATACATATCTCCACTTTTCAAGTTTAATTATTTAGAAATGGATACATTCGTACCGTTTGGATGAACAATTTGGATGGAGTTATCGGCAGAAACTTCAAAGCCTTGTACTTTTTTGTTCACACCTGCAACCGTTTGTGTTGCTTCTAATTCAATACGTGGAACATCTGCTAAAATTAGCTTTAATGCTTCTTGGTATAGTTTTGCACGTTCTTCTTGTACAACTGTTTCAGATACTGCCTGCTCTAATAATTTATCAACCTCAGGATTGCTGTAGCCTTTACCATTGCCTAAAGCGCCAATTTGATTTGTGTGGAATAATTGATATAGGAAGAAGTATGGGTCTGGATACCATGTCCAACCACCAATATTCATTGGTGCATTCCCTTTGGCAACAGTGTCACTGTAAGTACCCCATTCAAGCACTTTAATCTCAACATCAATATTTAAGTTTTCTTTTAATTGGCTTTGGAAAATTGTCGCATAAGGAACACGTGCCTCTGATACAAAGATTTCCGTTTTAAAGCCATCAGCATAGCCAGCTTCAGCTAGTAATTTTTTTGCTTCCTCAGGATTATATTTTGGTACTAAATCAATTAACGCTTCATCATATCCCCATGAACCTGGTGGTAATGGTAAGTAAGAAACATCACCGCCACCCCATTGGTTAACGCCAGAAATAATTTCCTCGACATTTGTTGCCATATAAATAGCTTCACGCACACGTTTATCGGCAGTTGGACCTATCTTATTGTTCAGATCAAGATAAACAATAGATAAACCTGGATTTGTTAAAAGCTCAAGATTGCTATCTTGGTTAATAATTTCTCGGTTTTGACCTTTAACATCCATTGCGATATCAATATCGCCAGAACGTAATGCATTTGTCATCATATTTTGGTCTGAGATAAACTTCATTGTTACATTATCAACATGAGGCTTGTCGCCCCAGTAATTTTCATTGCGCACTAGTTTTACTTCCTGGTCTTTTTTCCATTCTGTTAATTGGAATGGTCCAGTACCCACGAAATGCTCAGAAAAATTATCGCCCCAGCCTTCAACCTCTTCTTTTGGAATAATAATATTTCCTGCATCCGTTAACATAGCAAGTAGAGCAGCATTGGGTGAAGCTAAGTGAATTTCTACTTCATAATCTGATAGCACTTTTACCTCTGTTACACCACTTAAACGATTCATAGCAGATTCTTTTGCAGAGCGCTCTAAAGAATATTTCACATCCTCAGCCGTCATTTCACGACCGTCTTGGTATTCACCTTTTTGGAATTTTACACCTTCACGTAGCTTAAATGTATAAACTAACATATCGTCTGACACTTTCCACTCTGTTGCTAATGAAGGAATAATATCAGATAGGTCTTTGTTATATACCACTAATGTATCAGCCATTTGACGCATTACCTGTGATTCATAAACGCCTGTATATTTAATCGGGTCAAATGTTTTGGCATTGGCTGAAAGACCAATATTTAATGTGCCACCCTCACTAGCAGTTGCTTCTCCATCTTTATTATCTGATGAACTATCTTTCTCTGTGTTCCCACCACAAGCAGCTAAAATCCCAATCATTAAAGTTAAAAATAATAGTAGTAAAGATTTTTTTACGTTTATTTTCTTCATACATGCTTGCCTCCTTAATAGTTGTTTCACAATATGAACCGTTGATTCAAAAATGATAGGTTCGAAATAAACGTAGCACATTTGTAAACAGAAAGTAAATAAAAAATTATAAAAATTCAGAAAAAATATATTTACAAACAATTAGTGAGGGGTGTAGTATATAGTTATTCACAATATGAACCACTGATTCTAATAATGAAAAGGAGGTCTGGATAAGATGGGCTCATTTATTTTAAGAAGGTTAGTCAACCTGATCCCAACACTGCTAGTAGTAGGAATCATTGTATTTATTATTACGCGCATGATTCCCGGTGACCCAGCTTCAGTAATGCTGGGACCACAGGCGAGTGTAGAAGATGTAGAAAATTTAAGAGAAGAACTAGGCTTAAATAAGTCAATGCTTTCGCAGTTTATTTCATATGTAGGAGATTTAGCACAATTAAATTTAGGATATTCCTATTCTTATAGTGAGTCTGTTATTGGGTTGATTCTTGAAAGGTTCCCAAACACGGTTGTACTAGCGCTGGCTGCATTGCTAATAGCAGTGGTCATTGGGATTCCAGCAGGTATATTAGCAGCTAGAAAACAAAATACCATTATTGATTATATTGTTATGCTTGTGTCATTGGTTGGGGTATCAATGCCAATTTTCTGGCTGGGGATTATGCTTGTATTATTCTTTAGTGTGAATCTTGGTTGGTTTCCTGCCACGGGAATGGGCAATATAAGCGATGGGCTTTGGCCATATTTAAAGCATTTGATTTTACCAGCTTTTGCGTTAGCAACAATTCCCATGGCGACATTTGCACGTATTACACGTTCAAGTATGCTTGAGGTAATTTCACAAGATTATATTAAAACAGCTCGCTCGAAAGGGATTAAAGAATATTTAGTAATTGGTAAGCATGCCTTTAAAAATGCACTAACACCTATTTTAACGGTGCTTGGTATGCAGATTTCTAATTTACTGGGCGGAGCGGTTTTAACAGAAACCATTTTTAGTTGGCCTGGGATGGGTCGATTAATTGTAGATGCCATTGATAAACGTGACTTTGTAGTCGTCCAAGGTACAGTTATTTTCATTGCCTTTATTTTTGTGCTCATTAATCTAGTAGTCGATGTGCTTTATAAAGTTGTTAATCCTAAAGTTAATTTAGAATCGGATGGGGGGAAAAAATAACAATGACTCAAGCAATTGTCAATGAAACAAAAAAAAGAAATACATTGTTGCGTAAGTTGCTGAAAAATAAATTAGCGTCAATTGGACTGATCATTGTAACGCTAATGTCAATTGTAGCTATTTTTGCACCATTGATTGCTACCCACCCACCGAATGAAATGATTGTTGGTAAATCATTTTTACCTATGAATACGGAAGGGCATTTACTTGGAACGGATAACTATGGTCGTGATTTGTTTAGTCGTTTAGTTTACGGCACAAGAATATCAATGATTGTAGGGATTGCGGCAGTGCTGTTTGGTGCAGTATTCGGCACATTACTAGGACTTGTTGCAGGCTATTTTGGTGGACGTATTGATTCCATTATTATGCGTACGATGGATGGTCTTTTCGCATTTCCATTTATTTTACTAGCGATTACATTAATGACAGTCTTAGGACAAGGGCTAGTAAACGTGATAGTAGCGATTGGTATTGCTAATATTCCGGGGTTTGCAAGGCTTGTTCGAGGACAGGTGCTAAGTGTTAAAGAGGAAGAATTTATCGAAGTAACACATTCTTTAGGTGCTACACATGCCAGAATTATTTTTAGTCATATATTACCAAACTGTTTAGCTCCATTAATTGTTTATGGGACGATGAGTACAGCAGGCGCTATTATTTCAGAAGCCGCCCTTAGCTTTTTAGGATTAGGGGTACAGCCACCAACATCTTCATGGGGCAGTATTTTAAAGGATGGGAAAGACTTTTTAGTATTAAACCCCCAAATGGCGACATTTTCAGGTATTTGTATTTTATTAACAGTGCTTGGTATTAACCTGTTAGGGGATGGGCTGCGTGATGCATTAGATCCGAAGATGAAAGTTTAATGGAAGGAGGTGGAGTCATGACTGAACGTTTACTAGATGTAGAAAACTTGACAGTAGAATTTAAAAGTGGCGGCTCTACAATGAAAGCTGTTAATGGAGTAAATTTACAATTAAATAAGAAGGAAACACTAGGAATTGTTGGGGAGTCAGGTTCTGGAAAAAGTGTGACAGCCACGGCTCTTATGCGTTTAATTCCATCTCCGCCCGGAAAAATAACGGATGGCAAAATTCAATTTAATGGACGCGATTTATTGGCAATCTCGGAAAAGGATATGCGCAATGTACGAGGCAATGACATGTCCATGATTTTCCAAGATCCTATTACAAGCTTAAATCCTGTACTAACAGTGGGCAATCAAATTATAGAAGTAATTCGAGCGCATGAAACGATTTCAAAGAAAGATGCAGCTGCAAAGGCTGTAGATATGTTAAAAATGGTGGGTATTCCTGAGCCAGAAAAGCGTTTAAAAATGTATCCACATGAATTTTCAGGAGGGATGCGTCAGCGTGTTATGATTGCCATTGCCCTTGCCTGTAATCCAAAGTTACTGATTGCCGATGAGCCAACAACGGCACTGGATGTAACTGTACAGGCTCAAATTCTTGATTTGATGAAAAAATTGCAGCAGGAGCATGACACAGCCATTATTATGATTACCCATGATTTAGGTGTCGTTTGGGAGCTATGTGACAAAGTCAATGTGATGTATGCAGGGCGAACAGTAGAGTCCACAACAACTCGACAGCTCTATGAAAAACCGCTACATCCATATACATGGGGCTTGCTAGAATCTCAAATTACAATGGGCACACAGGAGCAGCAGAGATTGCCAGCTATTCCAGGTAGCCCACCAGATTTAACAATGCCACATAGCGGTTGTCATTTTTCTTCTCGCTGTCCATTGGCAACAGATATTTGCCGTAGTAAAGCACCTGACCTAGTAGAAGTACAAGATAATCATTTTGTTGCTTGCCACTTACAATCAAAAGAACAAATTGTCGCACGGAAGGAGGGAATTTTTAATGCAACAGCACAATGACCCTATTTTAAAGGTAAGTAATTTAAAAAAGCATTTTCCTATTAAAAGTTCCATTCCTTTTAAAAAATCAACACAATTTGTCAAGGCGGTAGATGGGGTAAGCTTTGACTTATATAAGGGAGAAACACTTGGTATTGTAGGTGAATCAGGCTGTGGTAAATCAACGGTTGCCCGTTTAATTAACCAATTAATATTACCTACAGAGGGAGTCGTGGAGTTTAAGGGAACGGATTTAGCAAGCTTAAATACAAAGGATATTCGCTCTGCTCGAAAATCCATTCAAATGGTATTCCAAAATCCTTATGCGTCACTTGATCCTCGTAAAACAATTGAATACTTAGTTGCTGAGCCACTCGTTATTCATGGTATTGGTGATGAAGCATCACGGAAAAAGCGTGTCATTGAATTGCTTGAAACAGTAGGCTTAAGTGCTTACCATGCAAAGCGCCATCCACATGAGTTTTCAGGAGGACAAAGACAGCGTATTAATATTGCACGTGCCCTTGCGCTTAATCCAGATATTGTTGTTTGTGATGAGCCTGTTTCAGCACTAGATGTATCTGTGCAAGCACAAGTTATTAATTTATTAAAAGATTTACAGAAAGAATTTGGCTTAACCTATATTTTTATTTCACATGATTTGAATGTTGTAAATTATATGTGTGATCGAATTGCTGTTATGTATTTAGGGAAAATTGTGGAAATTGGCACATACAAGGAGATCTATGAAAATCCGCAACATCCATATACACAAGCCTTATTATCAGCTATTCCAAAGGAAAATCCTTTTGATGCAAAGGAACGCATTATTTTATCTGGTGATGTACCAAGTCCAGTAAATCCACCAAGCGGCTGTGCATTCCATAAACGTTGTCGTTTTGCTATGGAGAAATGTGCAACCATGCAACCAACGCTTGATACAGTGACAGCTACACATCAAGTTTCCTGTCATTTATTTGAAGCAATACAGCAAGAAGTACCAACACCTTAACAAATTATTGAAGCAGAAAAAGGAGCGAACTAATTATGTCATTGAAGCATGTTATGGAATTATACGAGTTAATGGATAGTATCTATGTGAACGGTGAGGCTATCAAGGAGTATTTACACAATATTGATCCGGCAGCAAATATAGAGGTAAAAACGATTCAAGGTGAAAGTGGCTCAACGGATTTTGTCCGCGTACTTCTAAAAGGAAAGAACGGGAAATCTTCAGGGGGCAATGCGCCAACATTAGGGATTATTGGTCGCTTAGGCGGTATTGGAGCGCGCCCTGAAATGACAGGCTTTGTATCGGATGGTGATGGTGCATTAGCATGTATGGCTGGCGCTGCTAAAGCACTTGATATGGCATTAAAAGGCGATCAATTAGAGGGCGATGTTATTTTTACGACACATATTTGTCCAACAGCGCCGACTTTGCCACATGAGCCAGTACCATTTATGAACTCGCCAGTAGATATTAGTGTTATGAATGAAAATGAAGTGGATGAAACAATGGATGCCATTTTATCCATCGATACAACGAAGGGCAATCAAGTATGTAACCATAAAGGGTTTGCTATTACACCGACTGTTAAAGAAGGTTACATATTAAAAGTTAGTGATGATTTATTGCATGTTTATACACAATCAGCTGGAATTTCCCCTGTTGTAATGCCAATTACAATGCAGGATATTACACCATATGGTAATGGTTTATTCCATATTAATAGTATTTTACAACCAGCTGTTGCAACAACAAGTCCTGTTGTTGGTGTTGCCATTACAACAGAATCTGTAGTAGCTGGCTGTGCAACAGGTGCGACACATGTAACAGATGTAGAAAGTGTTGTTCGATTTGTTTTAGAAGTAGCTAAAACGTATGGTGCTAACAAATGCACATTCTTTGATGAACAGCAATTTACACATATGAAAAAATTATATGGCAGCATGAGCCACTTACAAACAAAAGGAAATGAGGTACAGGCACATGAATGATTTGCAAGCACTGAAAGAGCAATTAATCGACGTAGTTGAACAACATCAAGATGAATTAATTGAATTTTGTTCAAGGTTAATTCAAATTCCAAGTGTTAATCCTCCAGGGGATACAACTGAAATTACAGCTTTTATTGAAAACTATTTAAGCGAAGTAGGCATCACGTATGAAAAATATGAAGCTGCGGATAAAATGTTTAATTTAGTAGCTTCTATTGGTAATGATGCTGGTAAAGAACTTGTTTATTGTGGACATACAGATGTTGTGCCTGTTGGAGATTTAGCAAAATGGGATTTTGACCCATTCTCTGGCGAGGTGAAGGATGGCTGGATGCTTGGACGTGGTGCGAGTGATATGAAGGCTGGCTTAGCAGGGATTATTTTTGCTACAAAGCTGCTAAAGAAATTAAATATTGAATTACCAGGAAAATTAACTTTAGCCATTGTACCTGATGAAGAAACAGGTGGCGAATTTGGTGTTCCTTGGCTATTAGAGCGAAAGCTAGTAAAGGGTGATGGTTGCCTAATCGCAGAGCCTTCTTCCCCATTAAATCCAACAATTGGGCAAAAGGGATCATATTGGTTTGAACTAGAGGTACGTGGGGAACCAGGACATGGAAGCCTGTCCCCATTGGCTGGACGTAATGCTATTGTCGATGCTATTCGTGCTATTCAGGAAATTCGTACACTATGGGATATAGCTATTACAATTCCTGAAGAAGTGCAGCCGCTTATTGAAGTATCAAAAAAATACATGCGTGAAGTGGAAAAAGATCGCTTGAAATATCAAGAAGTTTTAGAGAAAATTACTGTAAATATTGGTACAATTGAGGGAGGAACGAAGTCTAACGTTATTCCAGATTATTGTAAGGTGCAGGTCGATTGTCGCCTACCATTCGGTGTTACACAAGAGGAAGTAACAGAAATCTTGAAAAATAAACTAGATGCCTTGGAAATTGATTACTCGATCCAACGTTTTGGCTTTAAGAGTGTAGCCAATTATACACCTGCTGAGGACCCAGTCTGTCAATCAATTGTGGAAAATATTTCATTTGTAACTGGACAAGAGGCTTACGGTGTTATGCAATGGGCAAGCAGTGATGCAAGGCATTTTAGACAGTATGATATTCCTGTTTTACAATATGGTCCAGCCTATTTACCAAGTATTCATGGCTATAACGAAAAAGTGCGTGTTGAGGATATCATACGCTGTGCAAAAGTATATATTACTGCTGCTGTTGATTTCCTATATCAAAAGTAAGAGATTAGCTACTCTCTTACTTTTGATAAAGTGATATCAGGTGCTGACGGCTGCTAATCTTTCAATTATTTCCCCCTTTAAGAGAGAGATTTGCAGCCGTTTGTACAGATAAATAGATCAAAAGGATGAGAGATATGCTAAAGACGCTAAATTTATCGATTGCTGTTTTAAAAATGTTTACAAAGGAAAAGCCTACATGGGGTGGGCGAGAGCTAGCAACAGCGATGAATATGAATCATACAAATTTATATCGTATTCTTGAAACATTTGAAAATAATGGGTTTATTACAAAGGACCCTATTACTAAAAAATATTCTCTTGGTATTGCGCTATGGGAGATTGGTATGAATATGTATGATTCATTAAATATTGATCAGCTATGTATGCCTGCTCTTGAAAAGCTAAAAGATACAACGGGTGAAACGGCAATTTTAACAGTTTTAAATGGGCTGGAAGCCTTAACATTATTAAAAGCAGAGCCTGTTAATAAAGTAAAATTCACTGTTTCAAGAGGAAGTCGTTCACCGCTTTATGTAGGCGCTTCCTATCGTTCAATGCTTGCCTTCTTAAGTGAGGAGCAAATCTCAAAGGTTATTGACAAGCCTTTAACGGCTTATACTAATAATACGATGACAGATGCAAATGCTATACGCGCTGAGCTTGAAAAGATTCGTAATTGTGGCTACGCACTTAGTAATAGTGAGTATTCTGTGGATGTATTAGCACTTGCCATGCCTATATTTAATAGTGAGGAGCAGGTTGTGGCTTCTATTACTGTTTCTGGACCGATCTACCGATTTACAGAGCAGCGTGTACCAGAAGTTTTAGAACCTTTAACAGAAGCTAGAAATGAAATAGAAGGAATTATTCGTAGATATCATTTGAATTTTAATTAAGGAGCTTTATTATGCAGCATTTACAAGACATTGCACTTAATATTTTAAAAGGCAATTTGAATGTTCAATCTTCAGAAACACTGTTAATTTTGACAGATATTTATAAACAGGATATTGCAAAAATCTTTTATAACGCTGGGCGAACAATTACAGAGCATACGATGTTAACGGTGATGCCGCTACTTGAAAAATCTGGACAGGAGCCTATTCCTGCTGTTTCATCACTGATGGCGAATGCTGATGTGACACTTTGTATTACCTCCCACTCATTAACACATACAAATGCACGCAAAAATGCCTGTGAAAATGGCGGGCGTGTAGCAACAATGCCTGGTGTGACACTTCAGATGCTTGAGCAAGGTGCACTACATGCAGATGCCCAAGAGATAGAAGAGCTAGTAGAAAAATATGTTCATTCACTTGATAAGGCAAAGAATGTTCGTATTGTGAAGGCTGGGCATGAGCTAACATTTAGTGTAGAAAATCGTTTCGGAATTCGTTCTACAGGCGTTATTCACCAAGCAGGTGAATATGGAAATATTCCTTCTGGGGAATCTTATATTGCGCCAATAGAAACCTCTGCAAATGGAGAGCTTTTAGTAGATGGCTCGATTGCCAATATTGGTGTGTTAAAGGAGCCGCTATTGCTAAAAATACGTAATGGTCGCCTAGAAGAGGCAATTGGTGCTGATGGTTCACGATTACTTGAGCTACTTGGTGAAGGGAATGGCAGAATTATCGCGGAGTTTGGTATCGGAGCCAACAAAAGTGCCATTCTATGTGGCAATGTCCTAGAGGACGAGAAAGTATATGGTACGATTCATATAGCATTTGGCAGTAATGTACCTTTTGGTGGAGCAAATGCAGCAGATGTTCATATTGATTGTGTTGTAAAAAGCCCGTCTGTCTATTTCGATGAACAACAAGTAATCTAAAAAGAGCGTATTTAGATAGAAGTGGTTTATGAGTTGCAAAAGAACAAGATTGTAAACAAACTCAACATTTTGAGAATGTATCTATAGCCTGTAGCGTGTCTTCTCTATATGAAGCACGCTTTTTGCATGTGCGAATTAATAATTGATTATCTTTGTATGGTTACACTATAGTTAGTATAGATAAATGAGAGCAGTGCCATTGATTTATCTCCAATATTATAAAAGCAGGAATGAGGAATCGGCACTGTCCATAAAATAGAAGCACAGAAGCGTGAACGTGAGGGAAAAGATATGCTAACATTTACAGATTTACATGGTCTACAAGTAGATTTAAGCTTTTCAAGAGGTGAGTTTGAGGTAGAGCCTAAGCATGTGCTTGTTTTTTTAAAGCATGAACAGAAATGGCTCTGTACCATTCATAAGCATCGTGGTGTAGAGGTGCCAGGTGGGAAAGTAGAAGAAGGAGAAACATTAGAGGAAGCAGCGATTCGAGAGGTATTTGAAGAAACAGGTGTCCATGTGAAAAATCTTCAATGGTTTGCAGAATATGCTGTCCATGATAAGGTGTTATTTTGTAAAACAGTTTTTACTGCACAATTTGCAGGACAAGAGCAAATTGAATTTGATTTAGAAACATCAGGGATGCTTTGGTTATCTGATGAAGAATTTATGAATCATCCAAATCTAAGCTTTCATATGAAGGATGAGGGAATGAAAAAAATGCTGGAGGAGTTGAAATATCGTGACAAACAATGGTGAAATCGTTGCTAAGCGTGCCTATCCTTCACCAAATCCAGCCATACGCTTATTTGAAATTACATATTTATCACAGGGCTTGCGTGTGAAAGGGTTATTGGCTGAACCAAAGGCAGAAGGTACATATGATGGCTTTTTATATTTAAGAGGAGGCATGCAAGGCATTGGGATGGTAAGACCATCACGTATTGCCCAATTTGCAGCACAGGGGTTTATTGTTTTTGCACCGTATTACCGTGGCAATCGAGGTGGGGAAGGACGAGACGAGTTTGCAGGCGCAGATCGTTATGATGCTATTTATGCAGTAGATGTATTGAAACAATTTTGCAATGACCATATACATGTTTTTGGCTTTTCACGTGGAGGAATTATGGCACTTTGGACAGCCATCTTACGTAAAGATATTACCTCTGTTGTGACATGGGCTGGTGTTTCGGATGCAACAGCTACTTATTGGGAACGGACAGATATGCGCCGTATGATGAAGCGTGTGATTGGTGGCACACCTAATCGTGTACCAGAAGCCTATGATGCTAGAACGCCATTATTTGAGGTAGCACATATTACAGCACCTGTTTTAATTATTCATGGCTATCGTGACGAAAATGTTGATATTGAGCATGCTAGACAGCTTGCGTTTTTCTTAGAGGATGCTCATAAAACGTATGAAACATGGTATGAACGGGATTATGCCCATCAATATCCACCCGCCAAAAATCGAGAAACAGTTCGTGCTCTATGTCAATGGATGAAGCAACAATAAAGAGGCATTTGAAAAACTATATCGAAAACGCCCCCTTTGTAACCACCGCAGGAACACAGGTTTTTAACAAATACTTAGTATTAAAAAAGAGGCTATCTGGAAAGGTAACACCATTCCAGATAGCCTCTTTATCTGTAGTCTATTGATTATTGTAATGGGCCACCAAGTTTTGTGATTGCTTCAGAAACATTTGAGAATTTCTTGAAGTTTTCATTGAATAGACCTGCAAGTTCAGCAGCTTTTGCATCATATGCAGCTTGATCTGCCCAAGCTTCACGTGGATTTAATACGTTTGATGGAACACCTTCAATAGCTGTTGGGATATGTAAACCAAACACAGCATCTTGCGTTGTTTCAACATCTACTAATTTACCATCAATGGCAGCACGTACCATTGCACGTGTATAAGAAAGTTTCATACGGCTACCAGTGCCATATTCGCCACCAGTCCAGCCTGTGTTTACAAGGTATACTTGTGCACCGTGCTTATCAATTTTTTCTCCTAACATTTCAGCATACACAGTTGCTGGAAGTGGAAGGAATGGTGAACCGAAGCAAGTAGAAAATACTGGTTCTGGCTCTGTTACACCACGCTCTGTACCTGCAAGCTTTGATGTGAAGCCGCTTAAGAAGTGGTACATTGCTTGTTCTTTTGTTAATTTACTGATTGGTGGTAAAACACCAAATGCATCTGCTGTTAAGAAAATAATTGTTTTTGGATGACCTGCAACAGATGGGTCAACAATATTATCAATGTATTGGATTGGATAAGCTACACGTGTATTTTCTGTTAATGAACCATCATCGTAGTCACAAATACGTGTTTCTGGATCAACAACTACATTTTCTAACACTGAGCCGAAACGAATGGCATTGTAGATTTCTGGTTCTTTTTCAGCAGAAAGATTGATTGTTTTCGCATAGCAACCACCTTCAATGTTGAAGACACCATTATCAGACCAGCCATGCTCATCGTCACCGATTAATTTGCGTTCTGGATCAGCAGATAATGTTGTTTTACCAGTACCAGATAGACCGAAGAATAATGCTACATCACCAGCTTCTCCAACATTCGCTGAGCAATGCATAGAAAGGATGCCTTGTTGTGGTAATAAGTAGTTCATAATACCGAAAATAGATTTTTTCATCTCACCAGCATATTCAGTACCACCAATTAAAATCACTTTCTTTTCAAGTGATACGATAATAAATGTTTCTGAAGCTGTACCATCAACGGCAGGGTCTGCTTTAAAGTTAGGAGCTGAGATAACAGTGAACTCTGCAACATGAGAAGCTAATTCTTCTTCAGTTGGACGGATAAATAATTGATGAGCGAAAAGATTGTGCCAAGCATATTCATTAATAACTTGAATACTTAATTGTGAATCTTTGTCAGCACCTGCGAAGCCTTTGAATACAAATAATTCGTCACGTTCTTTTAAATATTTTATAACTTTAATATATAAGTTATCGAACACTTCAGAAGAAATCGGTTGATTGACTTTTCCCCAGTCAATTTGATCTTTTATGCTTTCTTCTTCTACTGTATATTTATCTTTAGGTGAACGACCAGTGTATTTGCCAGTTTCTGCACGAACTGCGCCATCTACTGTTAATACTGCTTCACCACGAGCTGTAGCTTTTTCTGCTAACTGTGGTACTGAAAGTTGAACTTGAACATTTCCGCCGTTTAATAATTCCTTCAGTTCGTTTGTAATTTCTACTGAATTCATCGATTAAATACCATCCTTTTTTATAATATTCCCTTGATTCTGAGGGATTTTTTCTTAATTTCAAAAATAGTATAACACAATTACTTAAATAATCTATACTAATTAAGAAATTATTTTCGAGTTTTTATTATTTTTCAACAAACTGACAAAAAATAACGTTTTTCGAGTAGAATCCCTTCAATCCTACTACAAATGCGCTTGAAAATAGCGTCACACATATGTTACCACAACAAGCATGGGATGTTGTAGGGATGAATTTGCTTTTATTTACATCATCATCCATGTATAAAAGGTTTTACAATAATAATATTCTTGTTGTACTGTATTTTTTGAAGTGCTATTGCGTCAAAAATGTGAAACAATCGTCAAGGATTAGAAAATATTTGACAATAGTCAACCTTTTCAGTAACATGGGTTATTGAACGGATACTCTTATCCCGAGCTGGTGGAGGGTCAGGCCCTGTGAAACCCGGCAACCTGCATGAAACATTTCACGACATGCGTTGGTGCCAACCTGATGCAAGGGACATTCCCTTGAACGATAAGAGTGAAAGGTTACGAAGTCATTAGTCCTTTCCTCATGTAAAACAACGTGAGAAAAGGATTTTTTTTATTGTTAAAAATCAATGTAAAGAGCAATGTACATAGTTCTTTCCTTATTATAATGACGGATCTTTCAAAATCCTCGTGTTAAAAGCAGTAGCTGTTTTCGATAAAAACAACACAACAACGGCTTGGAGTTCGATCCTTAAGAGCGGGCTTGACATGGGTAATGAGTACCGTATTCATACACAACTACTTTTCGTAAGAGTAATAGGAGGAAAACCAAATGACAAACCGTCGACTGTTTACATCAGAAAGTGTGACAGAGGGGCATCCCGATAAAATTTGCGACCAAATCTCGGATGCTATTTTAGATGCCATTTTGACAGAAGACCCAAATGCACGTGTAGCATGTGAAACAACCGTTACAACAGGCTTAGTATTAGTAGCAGGAGAAATTACAACCTCTACGTATGTTGATATTAAAGGTATTGTTCGTGATACTGTAGCGGAAATTGGCTATACACGTGGTAAATATGGCTTTGATGCTGAAAATTTAGCGGTGCTTGTAGCAATTGGTGAACAATCACCTGATATTGCACAAGGTGTTGACCAAGCTTTAGAGGCACGTGAAGGCTCGATGACAGATGCCGATATTGAAGCAATCGGAGCAGGTGACCAAGGCTTAATGTTTGGTTATGCATGTAATGAAACACCCGAGCTAATGCCATTACCAATTAGCCTAGCTCATAAATTAGCACGCCGTTTAACAGCAGTGCGTAAATCAGGTGAGCTTGCTTATTTACGTCCTGATGGTAAAACACAAGTAACAGTAGAGTACGATGAGCATAATATACCTGTACGAGTTGATACAATTGTTATTTCAACACAGCATGATGAAGAGGTAACATTAGAGCAAATTCAAGCAGATTTAAAAGAATTTGTGATTGCACCAGTTGTACCAAGTGAATTATTAGATGCGAACACAAAATATTTCATCAACCCAACTGGTCGTTTCGTGATTGGTGGACCTAAGGGAGATGCTGGCTTAACAGGACGTAAAATCATCGTAGATACATACGGTGGCTATGCACGTCATGGTGGTGGTGCATTCTCTGGGAAAGATGCAACAAAGGTAGATCGTTCAGCAGCCTATGCAGCTCGCTATGTAGCAAAAAATATTGTAGCAGCAGGATTAGCAGAGCGTGCTGAAGTACAGCTTGCTTATGCAATTGGTGTTGCTCAGCCTGTTTCTATTGCTGTCGATACATTTGGTACAGGAAAGGTGAAGGAAAGCGATATTGTTGAATGGGTGCGTGAGCTATTTGATCTACGTCCAGCAGGTATTATTAAAATGCTTGACCTTCGTCGTCCAATTTACAAACAAACTGCAGCATATGGTCACTTTGGCCGTACAGATTTAGATGTACCATGGGAGCAAACAGACAAAGCAGATGCATTACGAGAAAAAGCACGTTTATCTTAATTTGATCAATACTTTTGAATCGAACGTGCAGCAGCAAATATAGCAGAATTCTATCATGATCAATACCTGTGCTTCCGCTTTTTAGTAGAAGTTTAAACAAAGATAAAAGCTTTCGTGCTATCAAGGATTCCTCGCACAAGCTCTTCTTGTTAAACTATTGAGCTAAAGCGATAAAGTGATTTAAATATTATAATGATATACTATGTGATAGAAAAGCTGGGATAGCTGAAAGAAGCGCAAGAAATCAATGTAACCATTGATTTCTCGCGCTTTTTAAGGATTAAACTCACTGTATCCCAGCTTTTAATAGCTGAGCTATTTTTTTAATAGTCTATTTTTGAAGCGATTTATAATACTGGCCTTTTTCGGCATATTCGCGTACGATGCGTTCCATATCTTCTTTATCCTCAGCATTTAATTCGCGTACAACTTTTGCTGGACGACCTAATGCTAAGCTATTTGGGGGAATGACTTTACCAGGAGGTACTAGGCTTCCAGCTCCGATAAATGCACCCTCTCCAATCTCTGCCCCATCTAATATAATAGAGCCCATGCCAATCAAGGCATTTTTTCGAATTGTACAGCTATGTAAAGTCACTTGATGACCTACTGTTACCTCGTCCTCAATAATTAATGGATACTTTGGACTTTGGTGCAGACAGCATAGGTCTTGAATGCTTACACGTTTGCCAATAATGGTAGGAGATACATCGCCTCGAATAACTGTATTAAACCAAATAGTTGTTTCAGCACCAATGGTTACATCACCAGTAACTGTTGCGTAATCAGCAATAAAAACAGATGGATCAATCTTTGGCATTTTATCTTTAAATGGATAAATCATGAAAATCGCCTCTTTTCTTTCTATGATGTAGTATTATCGTATCAAATACGCATCTTTATGAAAATATAAAATTAAAATGTGCTATGGATGTCGATATAATCATTGTGTAATTATTTTTTAGGAGGACTATGTGAATGTGGAAATGGGAAGCTGATGGACAAGCAAAGGCTGTGATTGCTATTCTTCATGGTGCTTATGAAAATCACCGATGGTATGCATGGCTTATAGAGAAACTAAGAATGGAAGGCTTCCACATAGTCATGGGAGATTTGCCTAATCATGGGGTAAATACAGGATTTGGTCGTGTCCATGATGAAGAGTTTAAATTGTACAATAAGTATACAAGAAATTTGATTGAGAATGCTTTTTCATATAATTTACCGACCTTTTTAATTGGGCATGGACTTGGAGCAACATTAATTCTTCATACAATGCATAAAAAGCAGTATGAATGTGCAGGTATTATTTTAACATCGCCTTGGCTGCAATTAAAATTACTACCGGGAAAGCTAACAAATACTTTAACAAGCTTAAGTACCTTAACAGGTAATATAAAGGTAACACATCCAATTACATTTGAAAAATTAACGCGCAGTGTTGAAGGAAGAGAGGAAATGAAGGATGATCGACCATTTGTATCTGTTGTATCGGTGAAATGGTATCGTGAGCTACAGCAAATGATGCGGAATTTAGTGTTTATGCCAAAGGGTGAGTTCCCAAATATGCCTATTCTAATGATGACGGGAGAAAGGGATGTCATTACGGAAACGCGACAAACGCGCAATTGGCTTCATCAACAAGAGTTTTCAGAGTTTCAGTTTAAAGAATGGGAAAATTGTTATCATAATTTATTTCATGAAGTAGAGCGCGATGAAATTTTTATGTATATTCGTGATTTTCTTAACAACGGACTTCGAAGAATTGGCTATATTATTGAGTAATTTTCAAATCTCCATTTATTACTATACTTATTATTACTATACTTACTTAAATATTGTTACTCGAGAATAATATTGCAATTTTCAGAAAAGTGTAATACTATAATAATTCAAAACAATATTATTTGAATTGGGGGAGTAGTATGGAAGTTGTTGTTGAGAAATTGAATGGTATTTTATGGGGACCTTGGTTTATTTACGGTATCTTATTGATCGGACTTTTTTTCTCTGTTATCACCAAGTTCCTACAAGTTAGACATATTAAAGATATGTTCGTTTTAATGTTTAGAGGAGAGAAATCAGACAAAGGGATTTCATCCTTTCAGGCGATGTCTATTGCTTTATCAGGTCGTGTAGGTACGGGTAATATTGCTGGTACGGCAACAGCCATTGGAATGGGTGGACCCGGCGCTGTTTTTTGGATGTGGGCGATTGCGTTTATTGGCGCAGCAACGGCTTACGTAGAATCAACCTTAGCACAGATTTATAAGGAAGAAAAAGAAACTGAATATCGCGGTGGACCAGCCTTTTATCTTGAAAAGGGGACAGGTCAAAAATGGTTTGGGGTTTTATTTGCGGTTGTAGCAGTTATCGCGATGTTAATCTTAATGCCTGGTGTACAGTCAAACGCCATTTCAGTAGCAGTGGAAAATGCTTTTGGTTTAGCGCCTTGGATTACAGGTGTTATTATTGTTGTGTTATTAGGTGCTATTATTATTGGTGGAGTTAAATCAATTGCAAACGCTGCACAAATCATCGTACCATTTATGGCTGCTGCCTACATACTTATGGCAATTGTTATTATTGTAATGAATATTTCAGAAATTCCAGCAGTTATTGGATTAATTTTCTCGAGTGCATTTGGTGCACAAGAAATCTTTGGGGGGATTATTGGTTCTGCTATTGCATGGGGTGTAAAACGTGGTATTTATTCAAATGAAGCAGGTCAAGGTACAGGGGCTCACCCTGCGGCGGCTGCGGAAGTATCGCACCCTGCAAAACAGGGGATTGTACAAGCGGCTTCTGTCTATATTGATACATTATTAGTTTGTTCAGCTACAGCATTTATGATTTTATTTACAGGGATGTACAATGTCCATGATGAAAAAGCAGATGCAATTGTCGTGGAGCATGATGCAAAAGAATATGAAATTTACCCAACTATTTTCACAGGTGAGTTTGGTAAAGATGAGTATTCAGGAGATGCACAAATTTCCTTTGCACAAACGATTAAAGAGGGTGCAGCTTATACACAATACGCTGTAGATGATGCACTACCAGGATTCGGTGGTCCATTCGTAGCAGTGGCATTATTCTTCTTTGCCTTTACAACCATTATGGCTTATTACTATATTGCAGAAACAAATGTTGCTTACTTATTGACAGGCTCTGCTGAAAAAATAGGTATTTGGCTTGCAAAGATTGCTATTTTAGTAGCAGCTTTCTATGGTACAATCCGTACATCCGATTTAGCATGGGCTATGGGGGATGTAGGTCTTGGCTTAATGGTTTGGACGAATGTTATCGGGATTTTAATTGTCATGAAGCCAGCGATTATTGCTTTAAAAGATTATGAGAAACAGAAAAAAGAAGGGAAAGACCCTGTCTTTGATCCTCGTAAACTAGGCATTAAAGGCGCAGATTTCTGGGTTCAATATAGTGAAAAACGTAAAAATAAATAGTTAATCTACAAAGCTATCTATTAGTTTACAATGCTAATAGATAGCTTTTTTATAGCATTTACTAAAATAAAAGCCTGAAATCATTGAGCGATTTCAGGCATAGGATAATCTTTCATTTTTTCTAAAGCAATGACAAATGGTGGGTCATTTTGCTGATTCAGAAACTCATATTTTAAAACATGAATATATTTTTGTGGAAGCTGGCGAACATAGTCTATCACCATATCTCGTTCCTCTTTACCACCAGGATGCCCATGATAAATGACAAGTACAATTAAGCCCCCAACCTTTAAGAGCTTGAGTAAATCTTGCAGTGCTTGAATAGTTGTTGTTGGCTTTGTAATAATATGATGATTGCTACCAGGCAAGTAGCCAAGGTTAAAAATAGCAGCAGCTATAGGCTTATGAACAAAATTGGCGACTTCCTCATGCCCTTTATTGAGTACAAGCGCACGGTGCTCTAACCCGTGGTCTAAAAGGCGATGAAGTGTTGTATCAACTGCCTCCTTTTGAATATCGAAGGCATAAACTTGTCCATGATCTCCGACAAGCTGTGCTAAAAACAGTGTATCATGTCCATTGCCAGCAGTGGCATCTACAACTGTATCACCCTCCTGTACACTATCTATTAATAGCTGCTGTGCATATTGTAAAACACGTTGTAATTTCATTTCACAACCTCAGCTTTGTAAAATTTTCCTTGAAAACTACCACGGCGTTCCAGCTCGGCATCAATGCCATTTAATACTTCCCACTTATTAACGCTCCACATCGGTCCAATCATCAAATCAATCGGTCCATCTCCTGTAATACGGTGAATCACCATATCAGGCGGCAGGATTTCTAATTGATCAGCTACAAGCTTTGTATAAACATCCTGATCTAAAAATTCTAGCATGCCTTTTTCATATTGTTTCACCATTGGTGTGCCTTTTAATAAATGCAGTAAATGGATTTTAATGCCTTGAACATCTAGCTTAGCTACTGCTCGCGCTGTTTCCATCATCATGTCATAATCTTCAAGAGGCAGACCATTAATAATATGGGAGCAAACACGAATCCCATGCTTCCGCAGCTTGTCAACACCTTCTACATAGGTTGCATAATCATGTGCACGATTAATAAGGTTCGCTGTTTTTTCATGGACTGTTTGAAGACCAAGCTCAATCCATAAATATGTGCGCTCGTTTAATTCCGCTAAATATTCAACAACATCATCAGGTAAACAGTCAGGACGAGTAGCAATGGACAATCCAACAACACCCTCTTGTGCTAAAGCCGCCTCAAATTTCTCCTTTAACACAGGTAGCGGGGCATGTGTATTTGTATAGGCTTGAAAGTACGCCATATATTTGCCGTCCTTCCATTTCTGATGCATTTTATCTCGAATTTCAGCAAATTGCACATCAATTGGATCAACTTTGTTGCCTGCAAAATCACCAGAGCCTGCTGCACTGCAAAATGTACAACCACCAAAAGCAACTGTGCCGTCACGATTTGGACAATCAAAGCCTGCATCTAATGCAACTTTAAATACTTTGTGACCAAATTGGTCGCGCAAGTAACGATTCCATGTATAGTATCTTTTCCCCTCAGAAGGAAAAGGAAAATTGATTTCTGTCATGTAGCTCACTCCTCTAGTGCTTTATTCTATCATGTGCTTGTCGTTCCGTCATGAGGAAAGGTTACAATACTAAAGACTTCTATTAAATGCTTGTAAAAAAGGCAAATTTATTTTTCTTGTACTTTTAACTATTTCAGCATAAACTAACTATTTAGAGAAGCGAAATAATGGAGGTCATTTTATGCCAAAGAGTGTTTGGTTTTTAATAATTGGAATGCTTGTGAACACAACGGGCAACTCATTTTTATGGCCTTTAAATGCCATTTATATACACGATTATTTAGGGAAATCCCTTGCAATGGCAGGCTTTATTTTAATGCTAAATTCGGCTGCTGGTGTATTGGGCAATCTATTAGGTGGCTATTTATTTGATAGAATTGGCGGCTATAAATCTATTATGCTTGGCATACTTTTAACAATTGCCTCTTTAATTGGCTTAACAATTTGGCACGGTTGGCCACATTATATATGGTTTTTAACAATACTTGGCTTTAGCGGAGGCATTGTATTCTCAGCAATGTTTGCATTAGCAGGTACTGCATGGCCAGAAGGAGGGCGTAAGGCATTTAATGCTATCTACTTGGCTCAAAATGTTGGGGTTGCAGTAGGGCCTGCATTGGCAGGAATTGTGGCGGATTATCAATTTGACTATGTTTTTAAAGTGAATTTAGCGATGTATATATTATTCTTTGCTATTGCACTAATGACATTTAAACGTTTAGAGGCAGGCAGTATTGCCCCTAAAAATGTTGTGAGTGAAAGTAAACGAATAATTAATAAAGCACCGTTCTATGCGTTATTAATTATTAGTGCATCCTCTGTTTTATGCTGGCTAGCTTATTCGCAATGGAGTGCCACGATTTCATCCTATACACAGGATTTAGGGTTAGGTTTAAAGCAATATAGCTTACTATGGACGATTAATGGGCTGTTAATTGTTATAGGGCAACCGCTTATTGCACCACTTGTAAAGCGTTGGGAGCATCATATAAAGCGTCAGCTTGTATTTGGTATAACTCTTATTGCTGTATCCTTTGGCATTATTGCCTTTGCCAATGATTTTAAAATGTTTGGTGCAGCTATGGTTGTATTAACATTTGGCGAAATGTTTTATACACCAGCATTGCCCACAATTGCCAATCAGCTTGCACCAAAGGGACGGCAAGGCTTCTATCAAGGAATTATAAATAGTGCGACAACGGTAGGTCGCATGATTGGACCGTTATTTGGTGGTATTATGGTAGACCAATTTGGTATGATTCCACTTGTTTTAACATTAGTAGTCATTGTGTTATTTGCCATTATTCCGTGTCTTATTTATGATTACCCTTTAAAAAAGGAAAAAATAATAACAGATTAATAAAGTAAGCAAAAAATAGCGTTTAAATGCGCATTTTTTGCTTATTTTTTATTATTGAAAATAAATGGGAACGAGTGTACAATCATACATATTCAAATGTTTGAATATGTAGTTATATGGAGGGGTTTTGGTGGAAGAGGGCTTACAACAGTTTAAGGCAGATTTTTTTAAGGCACTAGCACATCCATTACGAATAAGAATATTAGAGCTGCTTGTAGATGGTCAAAAAAGTGTCAATGAAATTCAAGATTGTTTGGAAAAGGAAGGCTCTGCTGTATCTCAGCAACTAAGTGTCTTGCGTGCAAAAAATATTGTTTATGGCGTCAAAGAAGGTAAAAAAGTTTACTATTCTTTAAGTGACCCCATGATCGGTGAACTACTTGGCGTAGCAAAGGATATTTTTAATAACCATTTAATTAATACCATTACAAGATTAGAAGAAATGACAAGTAATGATAGTGATGAGGAAAATATGTAAACCGTTTATATGAAAAAACGATGCTTTGCTTATTATGTCGAAGGGAAGAGTTATATATGAAGTCACTGTTTACAGGGCGCTTTGAAGGGTATTCCATTCATCATGTAAAGAAGGACTTGTTATCAGGAATTATTGTCGGTATTGTCGCTATTCCACTTGCGATGTCTTTTGCCATCGCATCAGGTGTGAAGCCTGAATATGGTATTTATACTGCTTGTATTGCAGGTATTCTTATTTCGCTGTTTGGTGGTTCCAAATATCAAATTGGTGGGCCAACAGGGGCATTTGTACCGATTTTATTAGGCATTGTTCTTACCTATGGCTATGAAGATTTATTGCTTGCTGGGTTAATGGCAGGAATTTTGCTGTGCTTAATGGGTATTTTTAAGCTAGGAACCTTAATTAAATTTATTCCTCGGCCTGTAACGGTTGGTTTTACAGCAGGTATAGCTGTTATTATTTTTGCAGGGCAAATTGCAAACTTTTTAGGATTAAGTAATATTACACGGCATGAGTATTTGCTAAATAATATTCAAGAGATTATCAAGCATATTGGCACTACCAATATATATAGCATTATAACGGCTACTATTTGTTTACTAACCATTCTTATTACACCGAAATTTTTCCCAAAGCTTCCCGGTGCATTAGCAGGGATTATTGTGTCAACACTTGTAGCAACAGTCTTATTCTCAGGGCAGGTAGCGACGATTGCAACGGCATATGGTCAAATTCCCAATACATTGCCTAGCTTTGCTCTACCACATATTACGTGGGAGCGAGTACAGCAGCTAATTGGACCTGCATTTGTCATTGCAATGCTTGGCGGTATTGAATCGCTATTATCTGCGGTTGTAGCGGATGGGATGACAAATAGTAAGCATAATAGTAATCGTGAGTTAGTTGGACAAGGAATTGCTAATATTGTGACACCATTGTTTGGGGGAATTCCAGCAACTGGTGCAATTGCACGTACAGCGACAAATATTAAAACAGGTGCAGCTTCACCAATGTCAGGCATTATTCATGGTGTTTTTGTGCTAGTCACATTACTTGTTTTAGCACCATATGCCTCTCATATCCCACTGGCAAGCATGGCGCCTGTATTGATGATTGTCGCTTGGAATATGAGCGAACGTCATCACTTTGCCCATATTGTAAAATTAAAGTCAGGAGATTCGCTTGTTCTACTGATTACATTTTTATTAACAGTGTTTACAAGCCTTACATTAGCCGTCGAGGTAGGACTTGTTTTAGCTGTACTACTATTTGCTAAGCGCATGAGTGAAAAGCTTGTTGTGACAAAGGTGCTGCCAGATCATACGGACAAAAGCGCAAAGGTACGCCCACATGTTGTCCACCAGCAGCACGATTGTCCACAAATTAAAATATACACGATTGAGGGACCATTGTTCTTTGGAGCAGCACAAATGTTTGAAGAAACCATTAAAAGCTCCCTTCAGCAACAATCGAAAGTATTAATTTTACGCATGGGGAAAGTGCCCTTTATGGATTCCACTGGCGAAGCATATTTAAGTAATATTGTTGATAACTTTATAGCACAGGGTGGTACGATTTTTGTAACAGGTGTGCAAGAAGAATTACAGCTAGCTCTGCTGCGTACAGGTATTTATGATAAAATTGGAGCGCAGCATTTTTATCAACATACAGGTGAAGTGATTACAAAAGCTTTAACATATTTGGATAGACAGCAATGTAAAGGTTGCCAACATTTTGCGTTTCGTGAGTGCGCTGATTTATCAAAAACGACAGAAAAAGAAGCAATTACTGCACAGTAGCAGGTAGCTAATCAACAAAGGCTTGTGCTTTTTTATACTTTCTATTAGAATAAATGCAATATGATGTAAAGACAGTGATGAGGAATAGTAGGTTTGTTGTTCTTTTTAGAGAGCTAGCGGTTGGTGAAAGCTAGTAGGAAAGCAAATTGAACTCGCCTTCTGAGTCTGCCCATGTGAAAACATGTGCCGTTTTCTTCTGCGTTAAAGAAGTTTGAGCCGAGTGTAATCACTAATTTGGGTGGTACCGCGGGAGTGCAGTTCTCTCGTCCCTTTTATATAAGAAAGGGGCGAGTTTTTTTATTTTTTAAATATTTTGTCAATTCTAATGATGAACCGTATGTTAAGGAGGAAAAAGAATGAGTTTTAATCACCAAAAAATTGAGAGAAAATGGCAAAAATATTGGGCTGACCACAACACATTTAAAACGGAGAATGATGTTGAGAAGCCTAAATTTTATGCATTAGATATGTTTCCATATCCATCAGGTGCAGGTCTACATGTAGGACATCCAGAAGGCTATACGGCAACAGATATTCTTTCTCGCTTTAAACGTATGCAGGGCTATAATGTATTACATCCAATGGGGTGGGATGCATTTGGCTTACCAGCTGAGCAATATGCGCTTGATACAGGCAATGATCCAGCAGAATTTACAGCAAAAAATATTGCAACATTTAAGCGCCAAATTCAAGAGCTAGGCTTTAGCTATGACTGGGATCGTGAAATTAATACAACGGACCCTAGCTATTATAAATGGACGCAATGGATTTTTATTCAGCTTTATAAAAAAGGCTTAGCCTATATTGATGAAGTAGCTGTTAACTGGTGTCCAGCACTTGGTACAGTATTAGCAAATGAGGAAGTTATCGATGGAAAATCAGAGCGTGGTGGGCATCCAGTAGAGCGTCGACCAATGAAGCAATGGATGTTAAAAATTACAGCTTATGCGGATCGTTTAATCGATGACTTAGAGGATGTTGATTGGCCAGAGTCTATTAAAGATATGCAGCGCAACTGGATTGGCCGTTCAGAAGGGGCAGAAGTAACATTTACTATTGATGGCACAGATGACAGCTTTACAGTATTTACAACTCGTCCTGATACATTATTCGGCGCTACATATTGTGTGCTTGCACCTGAACATAAATTGGTAGAGCAAATTACAACGGCTGAGCAACGTCAAGCGGTTGAGGCTTATTTAGAAAATGTCAAAATGAAATCAGATTTAGAGCGTACAGATTTAGCAAAAGAGAAAACAGGCGTATTTACAGGTGCTTATGCCATCAATCCGATTAATGGCAAAAAAGTGCCGATTTGGATCGCTGACTATGTATTAGTGTCTTATGGTACAGGTGCGATTATGGCGGTTCCTGCACATGATGAGCGCGACTATGAGTTTGCGACAGCATTTGGCTTAGAGATTATTCCTGTGCTTGAGGGCGGCGATATTAGCCAAGAAGCATTTACAGGTGATGGTTCACATATTAACTCAGACTTCCTCAATGGCTTAAACAAAGCAGATGGTATTGCAAAGGCAATTGAATGGTTAGAGGACAAAGGCGTAGGAGAGAAGAAAATTTCTTATCGTCTACGCGACTGGCTATTCTCTCGCCAACGTTATTGGGGTGAGCCAATTCCAATGATTCATTGGGAGGATGGCACAACAACGCCAGTACCAGAATCAGAATTACCATTAATGCTGCCAAAAACAGATAATATTCGTCCATCAGGTACAGGTGAGTCACCATTAGCGAATATTACAGATTGGGTAAATGTTGTAGACCCTGAAACAGGTAAAAAAGGACGCCGTGAAACAAATACAATGCCACAATGGGCGGGCTCAAGCTGGTACTTCCTACGCTATATCGACCCAACAAACACAGAAGCCATTGCAGACCCAGAGCTACTCAAACGCTGGCTGCCTGTGGATATTTATATTGGTGGAGCAGAGCACGCGGTACTGCATTTACTATATGCACGCTTCTGGCATAAAGTGTTATACGACTTAGGGGTTGTTCATACAAAAGAGCCATTCCAAAAATTATTTAACCAAGGAATGATTCTTGGTGAGGGCAATGAAAAAATGTCTAAATCTAAAGGCAATGTTGTGAATCCAGATGAGATTATTGCATCACATGGTGCGGATACATTACGTTTATATGAAATGTTTATGGGCCCGTTAGAGGCATCTGTTGCATGGTCTACAAATGGCTTAGATGGAGCACGTCGCTTCTTAGATCGTATTTGGCGTTTATTTGTTAATGAAGAAACAGGTGCACTGTCAGCAAAAATTCAAGCATCTAACGATCAAACACTTGAAAAATCATATCACCAAACAGTGAAAAAGGTAACAGAGGATTATGAGGGCATCCGCTTTAATACAGCGATTTCACAAATGATGGTATTTATTAATGATTGCTATAAAGCAGAGGTTATCCCAACAGCTTATGCAGAAGGCTTTGTGAAAATGCTAGCACCAATCGCACCGCATATTGCAGAGGAGCTATGGCAGCTACTTGGTCATGAAACAACGCTTACGTATGAGCAATGGCCAACATATGATGAGGCGAAATTGGTAGATGATGAAGTGGAAATCGCTGTTCAAGTAGCGGGTAAAGTACGTGCGAAAATCGTTGTTGCGAAGGATGCTTCAAAAGAAGATATCGAAGAAGTAGCACTTGCTGATAGTAAGGTACAGGAATATATGGCAGGGAAAAACTTAGTAAAAATTATCGTGATTCCAGGCAAGCTTGTTAATATTGTTGTGAAATAAAAATAACATGTCCACCACCCAACATGAATTAGGTGGTGGACATGTTTTATAGTATTGAGATGTAACTTAAATAATTAAACCAACAACAATAGCTGTTAAGATACTGACAAGTGTTGCGCCGTAGAGTAATTTTAAGCCAAAGCGAGCAACGATATTTCCTTGCCTTTCATTCAAGCCCTTTACGGCTCCAGCGATAATGCCGATAGATGAAAAGTTTGCAAAGGATACAAGAAAGACAGAAATAATGCCCAATGTACGCTCACTCAAGGAATCAGTGATCTCTCCAAGGCTAATCATCGCGACAAATTCATTTGTCACTAATTTCGTTGCCATAATGCCGCCAGCAGTAATCGCATCTGCCCATGGCACACCCATTAAGAAAGCGATGGGTGCAAAGATATAGCCTAATATTTCTTGGAAAGACACACCAATTACTATATCGAATAAGGAATTAATGCCATCCATTAAGGCGACAAAACCGATAAGCATAGCACCAACAATAATGGCGACTTTAAAGCCATCCATAATATATTCTCCAAGCATTTGGAAGAAAGCTTGCTTCTGCTCATCCTCAATTGTTAAAATATCCTCATTTTCTTCAACCTTATATGGATTAATAATGGAAACAATAATAAATCCACCAAATAAGTTTAAGACAATAGCTGTGACAACATATTTTGGCTCAATCATTGTCATATAGGCGCCAACAACAGACATAGAGACCGTTGACATCGCTGATGCACATAATGTGTACATACGCTGTGGGCTAAGCTTATCTAATTGCTTTTTCACTGTAATAAAAACTTCAGACTGACCGACCATTGCAGAGGCAACAGCATTGTAGGACTCCAATTTCCCCATGCCATTAATCTTACTCAGTAAGAAGCCAACCCATGTCATAAAGAACGGCAAAATTTTAAAATGCTGCAAAATCCCGATCAACGCAGATATAAAGACAATCGGTAATAGGACAGTGAGAAAGAAAGGTGACTCTCCTTGGTTTGCTAAACCTCCAAAAACAAATGAAATGCCCGCATTTGCGTATGATAATAAATGGTCAAAGACATTTGTAATGGCTTTAATTAGCACATAGCCAATTGTTGTATTGAGAAGTAGAGTTGCCAAGAGAAATTGAATCACTAACATCAGTACGATATTTTTGTATTTTATTTCTTTTTTGTTTTTACTTACTAACAGCGCTAAAGCAAAAACGAGTAGTAATCCACAAAAGGATATTAAGTACCTCATAAGTTCCTCCATCAGTATAGATAATAATTGTGAGTGCTCGAATTCATAACTATCACTCATAACATACGCCAATTTCAATTATTGAATAGTTAGAGTATTTTATTAGTCAGACGTCAGACAAACAATCTCACTATACCAGTTTTTTTACTTGTACTTCAAGAGATAAGGGAAAAATATGCTCACCGTATAGAAACTTTTTTTAGTGTGTGAAGCTTTTGCGATATTATGTTTGTTGATTTCAATAAACTTACTGTACTAAAAGTAATTATTTTTTGTTTTTATGAAACCAGCTATTAAGTAACTACGACTATAGAGTGAACAGGAGGTGTTTGGGTGAGTGAGCATTTAGCAGCCGTTATGGAGGAACATGGGGAATATTGTTTGCGTGTTGCCTATCTATATGTAAGGGATTGGGCGATGGCTGAGGAAATTGTGCAGGATGTATTTCTTGCCTATTATCATCAGCAAGAACGTTTTGAACAAAGAGCATCCTTAAAAACATACTTAGTGAAAATTACTGTACATAAAAGTCATGATTATCTTCGAAGCTGGAAAAATAAACGACATCTCTTATTGGAAAAATTCCATATTGGTGTAAGTAAACGCACACCAGAGAAAGCGTTAGTGGAAATAGATGAGCGTAAAACATTGACAAACGTATTATTTCAGATTCCTATTTTATACAGAGAAGTGGTCATTCTTTATTATTATCAGGAATTAAAAATTCGAGAAATTGCAGATATTCTTAGAAGCACAGAAAATACGGTGAAAACAAGATTGCATCGAGCAAGAAAAATGCTATATGAGCTACTAGATGAGCATGAATGGGAGGTGTTAGAGGATGACAGCTTTTAAAAATAAGTTAGATAAGGAGCTTGGCGAAGCACCAAGATTTTCAAAAGCTTTACAAAAGGATATTTTGGAGCAGGCTCGACAAAACAAGCAATCAACAAAGAATTGGCAATATCCAATTATTATGGCTGGGGCAATTGTGCTGTTCTTCTTGTTAATCATAACAGAGCCGTTTAAGCAGACCGATAATGGTCAACAGGCTTCCGTTATTGAATTGGCACAGCAACACGAGATTACAATGTATACAGTAGCTCAAAATGGAAAAGAAACATCATTTCAAGCTGGCAGACCAGGTTGGGTAATAGGGCAGGATATTTTTAAAACTACCGCAGATACGGAGGTATTACAGCAATTATTACAACAGGCTACTGCCACACAGGTACAGGAGTATGATTTATTTGGCTTTAATACGATGGATATATGGGTAGCCTTTGAGAGTGGGCAGGCTGTCAAGTTAAAAATTATGGTTAACGATCAACAATTACTGCTAAAGGATTACACACATCAATCCGTCTATCTTGTCAATGATCCAGAGATGATAGCTACATTTTTAGTCCATATTGATGAAAATAAAAAGGAATTCACGATGGGCAATCTTTTTACATTTCTTATTGTTTTGCTGTTGGGCACATGGTTAATTGAAAAATTGGTAAGGAAAAAATTTAATATACCAAAGGGCTATGCGAATACCGCACATCAACGCGCTACACGAATAATTAAGATTTGTAATACAGTCATGCCAATAATGATGCTACTAACCAATTGGTTTCTCTATACAGCAGTAATTGGTAGCTACCTTATCATTACTGTGATTAGCTCTATTTTTATAGATTATCACTATGGTAGAGAGGAAAAAAGACATTACTTATCAATTGCTTGGGTTATAATAGCTATCCCTGGGCTTATTCTGCTTCTGATGTATATTTAATAAATAAAAGATGCCTTAAAATAACTTTAGGGCATCTTTTTGTGTAAGGTGTAATTTAAAAAGAATAGATAAATAATAGGCAGTAGAACTGTAATGATGACGATACCGTGCCATTTAAAATGTAGCCATATTGGACTAAGTAGGCTGCTTCCTGCAGCAACACCAATATAATACGAAACAAGGTATAAGCTTGAGGCAAGTCCCTTTTGGTGGCTGGCTGTTCGACTTACAGTTGCAGATGTTAGGGAATGTGTTGTGAAAAAACCTAAACAGGCAATACAAAGCCCAACAACAATGAGCGCAAGGGAGGTGCTTACTGTACATAAAATACCACCTACTAATAAAAGCACACCGATTGTTCTAATTTTAGCAATACCTACTTTATTGGCAAGGGCATTGGCAATCGGAGAGCCGATAATACCTAAGCCATACGCTAAAAAAATAAAGGAAATCATTTTTAAGGATAGTAAAAATGGTGGTTCTACTAAATAGTAGGGAATAAACGACCACATACCTGTAAATGATAATTGCAAAATAATGCCGAAGCCAAAAAGAAGTAATAAGTAGGGATTTTTTAAATGCAGCCAAAATCCATGTAAATCTTCTCGGATATAACGACGATGGATTGTAAAGTTTCTTGATTTAGGAAGTGTTAACCAAACAATAATAAAAATGATACTACCAAAAAGGGCTAAAGAGAGAAAGGCTATCTCCCAAGATTTATTTTCTGTTAGATAGCCCATCATTAAACGCCCAATTGTTCCACCTAGTGCATTGCAGGAAATATATAGCGCTGTCGCCAGCCCCATTGATTGTGGATGGATTTCCTCACTAATATAGGCAAGTGCTGCTGCGGGAACGCCTGCAATAGCAAAGCCTTGAATAAATCGTAAAAAAATAATAACCGCAAATGAGTCTGTTAACGGCATTAAAAGAAAAGGAATAATCGTTAAAAGAATGGAAAACCGTACAAATGGTAAACGTCCATAGCGATCAGATAAAAACCCTAAAACGATTAAGCCAATAATAATAGAAAGCGTCGTCATAGACATGGATAGGCTTGCATAGGAAACCGAAATTTGAAATTGCTCTGTAAAAAAGGGGAGCAGGGGCTGTACTGAGTACATTGCTGCAAAAACAAATACCGAAGCTCCACCTAGGCTCATAACAATTACCCAAAATTGTCGATCTTTCATGGAATACCCTTTTGTGAAATTTTCCATAAGAAACCTCTCTTACTTCATTTGCTCTGGTAACCATAGTGATAATTGTGGAATTAACACAACTAATGCTAAAAAGATAATCATTAAAATAATAAATGGAATAACGCCTTTGACAACCTCACCAAGCTTCTCCTTAGCAATACCACTAACAACAAAGAGATTTAACCCTACTGGTGGAGTAATCATACCTAATTCCATATTAATCGTCATAATAATCGCAAAGTGAATTAAATTAATGTCAAAATGTGCAAGAATCGGCAGAAGAATTGGTAAAGTGATTAAAATAATCGAAACAGCCTCTAGGAACATGCCCATTACAAAGAATAAAATATTAACAATAATCATAAATATCCATTTGTTCATATCACTTTCAGCAATCCATGCCCCAACTTGCTGTGGTACTTGTGCATTTGTTAAATATAAGCCGAATAATGAAGCCGCACCAATAATTAAGAAAATCATCGCTGTAATATTAATAGATTCTACTAATACTTCACGGAAGTCTTTTAGCTTCATTTCACGATAGATAAATAATGATACGATAAGACCATAGAACACAGCAATAACGGCTGATTCAGTTGGTGTAACAATTCCTGAATAAATTGTTCCTAAAATTAAAAAAGGTAAAAATGCACCCCAAATTGCTTTTAAGGATTTACGACCACGTTCTCCCCAAGAAGCTGGCTCATCTCCTTTAAAGCCATTACGCTTTGCATATACGATGGCTGCAATAATTAAAATCCCTGTTAAAGCTAAACCAGGAATAACCCCAGCCATAAATAATTCACCAATAGATTGCTCTGATGTAATCCCATAAATAATTAATGGAACACTTGGTGGAATTAAAATCCCTAATGTGCCACCAGCAGCTACCAGCCCCATGGAGTAACGTTTTTTATAGCCTGCTGAAATCATAGCAGGAATCATAATAGAGCCGATTGCTGCGGCTGTAGCAGGTGAAGAACCTGAAATCGCTGCAAAAATAGCACAGGCAACAATAGTTACAACTGCAAGCCCACCTGGAAGATGTCCAATCCATGCACGTAAAGCCTCAATTAAATATTTTGAAATACCACCACGTGCCATCAATACTCCAGCAAGAACGAATCCTGGAATTGCCATCATTGGGAAGGAATCCAATGCAGTGAAAACACGCTGTGGAACCATATTCATATTAAAATCAACTTGGAAGAGGACAAAAATTGTTGAGAGTGCTAAGCTAATCGCAACAGGTACGCGTAAAAATAGTAATAAAAAGAAACTAAGTAAGAGGATTAGCATATTCTTCATCCTTTCCTCGTAGAATATTCACTAATCTTTCTACGAACCTTAGTAAAAATAAAATACCTGAAAGTGGTAAAACTAAATAGACAATCCACATTGGTATGCCAATATCAAGTGATACCATGCCAGATGTATAACGATTTTCCACTAAAATAAAGCCGTAATAGGTGTAAATAACACAAAAAACAATGCTTAAGCCTGTTGCCACTAAATCTAGTAGACGCTTCATTGAAGGCTTTAATTTATCGTATAAAATATCTACTTGGATATGTTGATTATGCTTTAAGGCTAAGCCAAAGCCTAAAAATGTACCCCAAATAATTGCATAACGTGCTAATTCCTCTACCCATGCTTGTGGTTCATTGAATATGTAACGCATAAGGACACCATAAAAAATAAGTACAATACCTGCTATAAAAAAAATACCAGCAAGGATTTCCTCTAAGTAGCCCCAAAGCTTATATAAGGCCTTCATATTGTTGCCTCCTTTAGTTAAAGTTTAAAACGGGTGCTTTATTGCGATATCTTAGCACCCGTTTATACAAGATGAATGTAAGCGATTTATAAAAAAAGAATCTGTAGAGATTTTATAGGAGGGCTGGAACAATCTATTTTCTGTATATTCTGATTATTAACAGCGCTAATCTATGAAAATATAGCAGATTCTTATTGTCAAAATGAATATTATTTTAAATCACGGATACCATTAATTAATTCCTCTGTAATCACATCAGTAAATTCTTCATATACTGGCTCAAGCTTAGTTTTAATAGCTTCTTTTTGTTCAGCAGTAAGCTCCGTTACTTCAATACCAGAGTTTTTAATGTTTTCAAATGATTTTTCATTTTCCTCAGTTGCTAAATCCCAAGCTAGTTGTGTTGCTTCAGCTAAAGCTTCCTCAACTGCTCCTGCTAAATCAGCAGGGATGCTTTCCCAGAATGTTTTATTCACAAAGATCGCGTAATCTAGACGACCATGTTCAGATACTGAAAGATAATTTTGTACCTCTTGATATTTTTGTGTATCAAAGTTATTAAATGGATTTTCCGCACCATCTACTGTGCCTTGCTGTAATGCTGCATATGTTTCACCGAATGCGATTGTGGCAGAGCCAGCCTCTAATGCTTTAAATTGTGCTTCTAGCACTTTTCCAGCCTGTGCACGGAACTTTAAGCCTTTAAAATCTTCGACATTCACAAGTGGATGCTTGTTATTTGAAAATTGCTTAAAGCCATTTTCCCAGAAAGCTAAACCTTTAATATCGTTCGCTGCTAATTGATCAGATTCTAAAAGTGTTTTTGCTAAATCAGAATTAAAGAACTTACGAACATGCTCTTGGTCTTCAAAAAGATATGGCATATCAACATATTGCCAACGTGGGTCGATTTTTACCATTTTTGTTACAGAAGGCGCAATCATATGAACATTACCAGATACCAATGCATCTAATTCATCATTATCACCATATAATTGAGAGGAAGGGTAAACTTCTACTTTTACTTTTCCTTCTGTTTTTTCATCTACTAATTTTGCAAATGCATCTGCTGCTTTTCCTTTAACACTATCAATTGATGTTACATGTGAAAACTTAATGACAAGTGGTTTTTCCTTTGTATAACCACCATCACCTTCTGCTGCTGGAGCAGAGGTTTCTTTTTTGTCACCGCCACCGCAAGCTGCTAATGCAAGCACTAGGACAGCCATCAGTGTCATAAGAAGCCATTTTTTCATTACATATCCCCCTAAATGTTATGATTATAGTTAAAAGGTTGCCCTTTTGAACCCAAGTTAGTGCTGTGATTGATTTTTTGGAAGTGCTTGAATATACTTTTTGCCATAGCTATTTGTGTAATAGTGATAGACAGGCTCAAAGGCAGCTGCCCATTCCTCCATCTCTTTCTCAGATAGATGATGAATTTGGATACAATTACATGCTTCCATTTCTTCTAGCCGCTCCATTGTTAAATCCTCTGCAAGCTGCCATTCGTATTGTTGTACGTCCTCTAATGTTTCAATTAATAATGTTTGCACATCCTCTGGAAGGGAGTTCCAAAATTCATGGTTCATTAATAGTAAATAACCAAGATAGCCATGATTACTAATTGTTAAATAGTCTTGCAACGAATATAAATTTTTGCTCGTAATATTCGTTAGCGTATTTTCCTGACCATCAACATTGCCTTTTTGGAGCTGGTGAAAAACAGTATTAAAATCAATACGTTTCGGATAGGCGCCAACAATCGAAAATTGTTCATCTAAAATATCACTAGGCATAATTCTTACACGCAAGCCCTTTAAATCTTGCACAGCTTTAATTGGTCGAATGCTGTTGCTAAGCTGCTTAAATCCACTATCCCACACGCCCATTGGCAATAAATTATGGGCATTTAATTTAGCCATTAATGCTTGACCAACATCACTCTCAACATATGTATGAACTTCATCTGCATTTTGAAATGCATAAGGTAAATCCATAACAGACCATTCCGGTACAAGTGTTGTAATTTTTGAAATAGCAGGGGCGATCATTTGAATATCACCACGTAATAGTGCATTTAGCTCCTCGCCATCTTTATAAAGAACACCATTTGGAAACACTTGAACTTCGATATAGCCATTACTACGTTCTTTAATTAGTTCTGCAAATTTTAAGGCTGCCATGCCTTTTGGTGTGTTTTCACCAACTACATGCGAAAATCGAATAACGATTTGTTCCTCATGACTTAACTGCTCATTATCAGTAGGGTAAAAATCTTCTTGGCATGAAACTAGCAGAATTGTCAGCAAAATGAGAACGCTAACAGAAATGTATATTAAACGATTGATCCACATATAAATTCACTCCTAATACTATAAGATGTGAACAGTTTTTATTGTAGCTTATTCCATTCAATACTCAATATTATGGTTTTAATGAACATTTTGGTATTTATGGTATATAACAATTTGCTATTTTAATAAACTGTTACAAAACAGATATGCTAATAAATAAAAAAAGAATCTGCCTTTTCCTATGCGATTGTCAATAGAGCTTTAGGAAAAGGCAGATTGTTAATTATTTAATAGAATAATATTTGGTTGGACGACCAACTGCTCCATACTGTAATTCAATTTTTACAGTTCCCTTTGTCGCTAAAAAATCTAAATACTTTCGTACAGTCACTCTAGCCATTCCAACATTTTGAGCAAGCTGCTCAGAAGTAATGGCTGTTTGGTGTGTTGTTAAATAGTCAAGAATTTGCTGCATTGTTAGCTCATTTAACCCTTTTGGAAGCTCTAATGATTCAAGCTGGATACCAAGCCATTGATCGATATCCTCTTGGCGAAATGTTTGTGAGCTTTGAAGCTTTTTCGTAGAGTTTTTATATTGTTGCAGAGCTCTTTCAAATCGTTCAAAGCGAAAAGGCTTAATAAGATAGTCAATAGCCCCTAATCGAAGTGCTTCCTGTACTGTAGGTGCATCTCTTGCGGCAGTAATCATAATAATATCAGAGGGGATACGCTCTGCACGAAGTTTTAAAAATAGCTCCATGCCTGTCATATCTGGTAAAAACATATCTAATAAAACCAAATTCGGTTGTTTTTTTAGAATTTGTTGGTAGGCATCATGTCCATTTACAGATTCACCTACAAGCTGAAAACCGTTCAATCTTGTTAAAAAAACTTTATTTACTTCAAGTACCATTGGATCATCCTCTACGATAAATACGGAAAGATTACTCATTGTTCTTCAGTCACCCCTATTTCGATTGTAATAATTGTTCCAATGTTGACGGTTGACTCTACCTGAATCACTCCATTATTCGATTCAACAATTTGTTTAACAAGAGCAAGCCCAATACCATGTCCGCTTTTTCCTTTTGTACTAAAGCCATACTCAAAAATTCGCTCTGGTCTGCCAGCAATTCCTTTTCCACTATCTTGTACCTCAATAAATAGATGGCGCTTATTGCCAATCAATGTAAGATGAACATCTTTATGTGTACGGTCAAAGCAAGCTTCCATGGCATTGTCCAATAAATTACCGATAATGGTTATCATATCTCCGCTGGAAAAGCCGCTGATAAAATCAACAAGCATTGAGCTGTCATCGATAGTTAGCTCTACACCAAGCTCTTTTGCACGTGAAAATTTACCAAGTAATAAACCTTGAATAGAATAGTCGTGAATCTTATCATGTAAGCTTTGAATAATTTCCTCCTCATCTGTTATTTCATCAATAATTAAGCTTAATGCCTCTGTATCCCGTTCCAATTGAATTAATCCTGCAATGCTATGTAGGCGATTCATATATTCATGCTGCTGGGCACGCAATGAATCCACAAGTATTTTAATGCCTGTTAATTCCTCCGCTAACATATTAGCTTCTTTGCGATCTGTTAGCATAATAAGGTAGCCAGCATTTTGTTCCATAATGCGTATAGGGAAGGTGCGTACTAAATACATTTGGTCAAACATTAAAAGTGGTCGATAAGCTTCATGCTGTTGAAGTATATCCTCTGCCAGCCAAGTTCCTTTAAATAAAGTCTTTCTTGAAATTTGATGCCCAAAGAAATGCGTATACTGTCTTGCGAGTCCATTAATAAAGGTGACATTTGCATGTTCATCTGTAGCTAAAATACCAATATCCATTGCCTGAATAATACCAGAGCGTTCTTCCACTAAACGAGCTATTTCATATGGCTCTAAGTTAAGGGTTTGTCGTTTTAAATGGTTGGCAACCAATACAGAGCCGCCTAATCCAATTGCTAATCCCCAAAAAAGGGACATCAATATATCGAGCTGATATTCCTCAACAAGGTCATACCATTTTGGTGCAAGTAGTCCAACGGTAGTAACACCCACTTGCTTTGTACCTTCTTCATTCATAATAGGTACAAATGCTCTGACGGAATAGCCTAAAACACCCCGTGCCTTTGATATATACTCATGCTGAGAAAATGCTTCGATTTCATCTCCTCCTTCAAAAACTGTGCCAAGTCGTTTTTCAGAAGGGTGTGAGTAGCGAATACGGTTCATATCAATAATGACAATATAATCTACATCCGTTGTTAGGCGAATGCGCTCGGCAATGGGCTGAATAACAGTAAAACCCGCAGGCTTTCCCACGTTGTTTTGAACATCTGTCAGCTGAGATACGGTTCTTGCAATTGCGATGGCTCGTGCACCAAATTCCTTTTCAAGCGCTCCAGCAAGATTATGAATCATAATGGCTCCACTTGTGGCAACCGAGAAAATAACAATAATAAATGAAAAAATAAACATTTTTAATCGTAGTGAAATATTTTTCATAGGACGCTGGATACTCCTTTAAACAAATTATCACCTCTTTATATACATGAAGCATTTCGTTCTATTATAAATTAACATAAATGAATCATTTGTTGTAATACAATATTGATTGAAAGGAACTATTTTTAATTGTGTAGTATAACAGTTTTCGCGCATAATGCGAAAAGAATCATAAATAAGCAAATCAATATAAGAAAGCTTGTGCGGCTAACTAAATAGCAATTTTTAATAATATGAATATCGTTGCTTATAGCGGATTGTTTAAAAATATATATATTTGAATAATAAAAAAATAACAATAAATATTCATTATTATTGAATATACAAAGTATAGAGATAATTTATTTTCCTGCAAATCCCTTAAAAGGTTGATAAATCATTTCTTTTTGTTTTTTTACGTTCGTTTATCATGATAAAAATTATTTCTTTGTGAGTTAAAATTCTCTTTTATTCCTAATATTTCTTATTGATGAATTTTCGCGATGAAAGAAAATAGCACTAAAATTTATATACAAGAAGATAAATAAATTGTGATAGTATGTGAAAATATACACAGAATTAATTATTTTAATATAATTACATAGAATTTATACAATAGAGTGGAAAAGTAATATTATCTAAAAAATGTTGTAATTTTTGTTAGATAAACATCGTTATACTTAGAGGCTGTTAGGTTTTAATGATAGATATGAGTGATTGGAAAATAAAATACTTTTTGGAGAAATAATATTTTTTAGAAAAACATCTTGCATTTGAATAATTCTTAATGGTAAATTGTTTTACATGGACGTTCATAGAATTTTCACAGGTAGCAAAAGAGGGGAGAAATGAGAATTTATGAATAAAAATAGATGGTTAATTGCATTATCTGCAATTGCGATTCATCTTTCAATCGGTGGAGCCTATGCATACAGTGTGTATAAGCTACCGATTGTTACAGAAATGGGATGGAGTGAAACGAACGTAACGGTTGCCTTTACAATTATGATGGGGCTTGCAGGTTTTGCAGCTGCTTTATTTGGTAGTTTAGTAGAAAAAATGGGACCACGTAAATCTGCGATGGTAGCAGCTGTGCTGTTTGGAGCAGGACAAGCTGGTGCAGGCGTAGCGATTGCAATGGATTCGGTTGTAATGTATTGGTTAACATATGGTGTTTTAAGTGGATTAGGTATGGGGATTGGCTATATTGCGCCTGTATCGACACTCGTAAAATGGTTCCCAGACCGCCGTGGTTTAGCTACAGGTATGGCTGTACTTGGATTTGGCTCAGGTGCGCTTATTACAGCACCCGTTGCAGCTAACTTAATGGAGGCAGTTGGCATTTCTACTACATACTTTATTTTAGGGGCAAGTTATTTCACGTTAATGATTTTAGGGGCTTCCTATATAGCACCGCCTAAGCCTGGTTATATGCCAGCAAATATGAAGGCTGCGGCTGAAAACGGCAAAGCGGTTGTCAAAAAAGATTTAGCTGTCATGTCAGCGCGCGAAGCTGTAAAAACAAAGCATTTCTGGATGCTATGGTCGATGCATTTAGTAAATGTAACAGCAGGTATTATGATGATTTCTGTTGCTTCTCCAATGGCGCAGGAAATTGTTGGTCTATCAGTGGCAGGAGCTGCAGCAATGGTAGGCATCATGGGGTTATTTAATGGTGGTGGCCGCTTAATCTGGGCTGCTGTGTCTGACTATATTGGTCGCTCAAACGTTTTTGTTATTTTCTTTACAGCACAGTTAATTACATTTATTGTTTTACCACATACAACAAACGTTATACTTTTCCAAGCACTTATTTTCTTAGTTGTTAGTTGCTATGGTGGTGGCTTCTCAAACTTACCTGCATTTGCAAGTGATTTATTTGGCACGAAGCAACTTGGTGTGATTCATGGTTATTTATTAACAACTTGGTCATTAGGTGGTATTTTTGGACCGCTGTTAGTAAATACGATTAAAAATACTTATGGTAGTTATATTCCTGTTTTCTATGTATTTGCAGGATTAATTGCTGCTTCCTTAATTATTTCTATTACATTACGTGCAAACGTACGCAAACAAGCAGCGTTAAAAGCAGCGGCACAAAATGTTGGAAATGTGTCAACAACACAATAAGCATCAAGACTATATAGATGTCCTACTACAGGGGCATTTATATGGTCTTTTTTTATCAATATTGTTATATAACAATTAATAACTAATATATAACAGTGATTATTGATTGTCAATTCTATCAGCATAAAAACTTGAATCTTTTTCTAAAAATGAACGTATATAAGGTAATTAGGGAGGGATTTATTATGGGGAAATTTTCTTTAAATGAATTTGTTCGTCAAACACAGCAGGATGATAATGAGAACGATTATTTTGAGTTAGAAACAGAACGCGTATTAGAGGTTAATTTAAATGGTGATGTCTGGTCTAAAATGGGTGCAATGATTTCCTATACAGGTGATATTAAATTTGAACGTGAGCGTGTACTGGAGCATGGGCTTGGTAAAATGTTTAAAAAGGCATTAACAGGTGAAGGCACGCAATTAATGAAAGCGAGCGGAAAAGGTCGTCTATATTTAGCAGACCAAGGAAAGAAAATTACTGTTTTTGATTTAAACAATGAAAGTCTTTGCGTCAACGGTAATGATTTATTAGCATTTGAGCCTAGCATTGAATGGGATATACGTTTAATGCGAAAAATGGCAGGGATTATGTCAGGTGGCCTATTTAATGTCACATTACAAGGTAAAGGCAAAGTTGCCATTACAACACATTTTGAGCCATTAACATTATTAGTAAAGCCGGGGGAAACGGTCTATACAGACCCACATGCAACGGTTGCATGGTCAGGCAATTTAACACCTGAGTTTAAAACAGATATTAGCTTCCGTACATTTATTGGTCGTGGTAGTGGTGAATCGATCCAAATGGCATTTTCAGGAGAAGGTTTTGTGATTATCCAGCCATTTGAAGAAGTATATATGTCAGGTGAAAGCTAAAGAAGCGTGTCCATTCTTTTTAGGACACGCTTCTTTATATTATAATGCTGCATGCATACCTGCAATGCGACCTGTTACAAGGGCGGAGGTGATATTGTAGCCACCTGTATAGCCATGAATATCGAGAATTTCACCGCAGAAGAACAAGCCCGCTTTTTTCTTAGAAGCCATTGTTTTTGGCTCAATTTCTTTGACGGAAACACCACCACCTGTGACAAACGCCTTCTCAAGAGATTGTGTGCCATTTACTGTAAATGTAAAGTTGACGAGTAAACGTGCTAGCTGACGCATTTTCTCTTGGGACAAGTCAGCACCTATTAGCTGGACATCAATATTTGCTCGTTGACATAAAAATAATAGCCAACGTTCAGGAGCAATGCCTTTCCAAATATTTTTCACAGCTTTTTTTGGCTCTGCCTTTATAAGCTTGTTTAAGTATTGCAGACACGTTTCTTCATTATAGTTCACGAGCGTTTGAATACGCATTGTGACTGGCTCATAGCCTGTTTTCATCAATTCCTTGACAACAAATTGACTACAGCGTAAAACAGCAGGACCACTTAAGCCGAAATGGGTAAATAGCATATCCATTTGGTGGGTGACAAGCACCTTCCCTTTGTTGTTTAACACGGATACAGCGACATCTCGTAATGCTAGCCCTTGTAGTTCACGTGTTTGAATAAAGCCCTCTTTGGAGGTAACAGGAACCTCTGTTGGAAATAATGTTGTGACAGTATGACCTGCACGCTCTGCCCATGGGTAACCATCGCCTGTTGAGCCTGTTTGTGGTACAGCTTTTCCACCAACAGCAACAATGACCGCCTGACTGCGAATTTCAGTGCCATCTGCAAAGCGTACACCTAAAATTTTTTCATCATCCATTAAGAGTTTATTAACGGCTGTATGCAAGCGCACCTCGACATGTAAATGTTGAAGCTGACGGATTAGTGCATCCACAACATCCTGTGCACGGTTGGATACAGGGAACATACGTCCATGATCCTCTTCCTTTAATGCCACACCGAGCCCTTCAAAAAATGTAATAATATCTTCATTATTATAAACGGTAAACGGGCTATAAAGAAAACGACCGTTACCAGGGATATGTTTGACGATTTCTTCAACAGGCAAACGATTTGTGACATTACAGCGCCCACCGCCAGAAATAGCTAACTTTTTGCCAAGCTTTGCGCCTTTTTCTAGCAATAATACCTTCTTGTTACGCTCTCCTGCCGCAATTGCCGCCATTAAGCCAGATGGACCGCCACCAATTACAATTACATCATACATAGTTAGAAACTCACTTTCTGTTCAAATTAGGAACTTTTCCTATTATACATGAAGTCTATAGAAGGGAGGGCTTCTTTCGCATTGAAAATAAGAGAAAAGTGCTTTATAATTTTTTATCTCTTCTCTCAAGATGAAGAGTCGCTTATAGTAGAGTGAAACATAAACATTTTGTTATACAATTGGATTGTCGGAATGAAATAAATGTCTTTTCATGCTATTATGGTAAAGGTTATGCACTAAATTATGAGGTGAAAAATAGAATGTGCGGATTTATTGGTTATATTAATGGAACAAATGTGATTGATCATCATCAAACAATTGAAAATATGATGAATACAATTATTCACCGTGGACCAGATAGCGGTGGTATTCACAGTGACGATAAAGTAACATTAGGTTTTCGTCGATTAAGTATTATTGACTTATCAGAAGTAGCGAATCAACCATTATATAGTGAAGACGGCAATATTGTGCTTGTTTTTAATGGAGAAATTTTTAATTTCCAGGAGCTACGTGCAGACCTAATTGAAAAAGGTCATACATTTAAAACACAATCTGATAGTGAAGTTCTTATTTATGGTTATGTAGAATATGGCGTAGATTTTGTGAAAAAGCTACGTGGAATGTTTGCCTTCTGTATTTGGGATAAAAAGAATGATTTACAGTTTATTGCTCGTGATGGCTTTGGGATTAAGCCATTGTATTATTCTGAGCATACAACAGACGGTACATTTATTTTCGGATCGGAAATTAAATCATTTTTACCACATCCTTCATTTATTAAGGAATTAAATAAAAAGGCATTGCGCCCTTATTTAACATTCCAATATTCTGCAATGGATGAAACATTCTTTAAAGGCGTTTTTAAATTGCCACCAGCACACTATATGCTGATTCAAAATGGTCAAAAACAGCTTGTCCAATATTGGGATAAAAAATTCCATGCACAGGAAGCGCCAATTGACAAATATATCGCGGATATACGTTCAACAGTGAAAGAATCTGTAGAGGCACATAAAATTAGTGATGTAAAAGTTGGCTCATTCTTATCAGGTGGTATTGACTCAAGCTATATTACTTCTTTATTGCGCCCTGATAAATCTTTCTCAGTGGGCTTTGCAGACTACGAGGATATGTTTAATGAAACACATCATGCAAAGGCATTGTCAGATGAATTAAATATTCAGAATGAACGTAAATATATTACAGCAGAAGAGTGCTTTGAGGCTTTACCGAAAATTCAATGGCATATGGATGAGCCACAGTCCAATCCATCTTCTGTACCGCTTTACTTCTTATCAGAGCTTGCCTCTAAAGATGTAACGGTTGTACTATCAGGTGAGGGTGCTGATGAAATTTTCGGTGGCTATTCTTGGTATCAAAACTCAGGCAGAATGCAAAAGTATGAAAAGCTTCCACAAGGCTTACGTAAAAAGCTACGTGGTATTGCAGAAGCTCTACCGAAAAATGCCTATACGAACTTCCTTGTCAAAGGCGGCCAAACAGTAGAGGAGCGCTTTATTGGGGAAGCGGTTGTTTGGGATGAAGTAGATGCTATTCATGTATTAAAGCCAGATTATAAAAATGCGCCATCCGTTAAGTCGATTACAAAGCGCATTTATGATGAAGTGCCTGGTGATGACGATGTCACAAAAATGCAATACTTAGACTTAAACCTTTGGATGCCTGGCGATATTTTATTAAAGGCAGATAAAATGAGTATGGCACACTCGATTGAACTACGTGTACCATTTTTAGATAAAGAAGTGATGGAATTAGCGAAAAATATTCCATCAAGATACCGTGTCAATGATATTGATACAAAATATGTACTACGTCAGGCTGCACATCAGGAATTGCCAGAGGAATGGGCAAAACGTCCGAAGCTTGGCTTCCCAGTACCGATTCGCCATTGGTTACGTGAAGAGAAATATTATAATATGGTTAAAGAAATGTTTACAACTGACTTTGCCAATGAGTTTTTCGATACAAAGCAATTAGTCGGCTATTTAGATGAGCATTATACAGGTAAAGCAAATCGTGCGCGTTATATTTGGACAGCCTATGTATTCTTAGTATGGTATAAAAAGTTCTTTGTGGACATGTAATAGAGAGGCACTGAAATCGGTGGGGATGTTACAATCCTCACCGATTATTTTAAGCTTTTTTATCACGTGTTAACAAATATTTTCTGTGCGACAGCAATAGGCTGTGGGAGGCTTACTTCAAAATGGAAGTTAAAACCGAAATGTTTGAGCGAGGGATCCATAGCCTATCAAAACAAAGATTGGTGAAATGTTCATTTAATGGGGAACGTGTGAAAGTTTCACTGATTAAAGATTCACTTTAAGTAAATTTTTTCATAGATTTGTGCGTTCCATTTTCTGAAATTATGGTAAGATTACAGTTGGTTTACTTAGCACAAAATGATGTGAAAATGTGACGATAAAAATATTGAATTTACAATGAATGGATGGGTATGATGTCCAATTTAATGAAAGGTACTGCGATATTAACAATGGGAATGTTTTTATCGAAGGTACTCGGATTAATTTATATTTTTCCGTTTTATGCAATTGTAGGTGAGCAAAATATTGCGCTTTATCAATATGCCTACATTCCCTACTCTATTATGCTAGCCATTGCGATTTCAGGTGCGCCGATTGCTGTTTCTAAATTTGTTTCGAAGTATAATGCAATGGGTGATTATCAATCAGGCCGCAAACTGATGAAGTCGGGCATCCTTATTATGATGGTAACAGGTTTTGCTGCGTTTCTAGCACTCTTTTTTCTTGCAACACCAATTGCAGGACTTGTTATTAAAAGTAAGGAGCAGGTTTTTACTGTTGAGCAAATCGCTACCGTTATTCGCTGGGTAAGCTTTGCCTTGATTGTTGTGCCATTTATGAGCTTATGGCGTGGTTTCTTCCAAGGTTATAATAAAATGGAACCTACTGCTGTTTCACAATTAGTGGAGCAAATTGTACGTATTGTTGTGCTGCTTGCAGGCTCCTTTATCGTGGTTGTTATTTTTCAAGGAAAACCAGAAACAGCCATCTCCTTTGCTGTGTTTGCAGCCTTTATTGGCGCGATTGGCGGCTTAGCTGTACTTTATTATTATTGGAAAAAGTATCAGCCTGAATTTAATTTATTGCGTAGTCAAAGTGTGACCTCCACACAGCTACCAATGTCGAATATTTATAAAGAGGTTATTACCTATTCGATTCCAATGGTATTTGTAGGGGTAGCTAATCCATTATTCCAATTAGTTGATATGCTAACATTTAACGGCGCTATGACATCTATTGGGTTAGCTGAGGTAACAGATACTTACTTATCAATGATCAACTTTATGACCCATAAGGTTGTGATTATTCCAGTTATGCTTGCTACAGGGTTTTCAATGGCGCTTGTGCCAACGATTACAAAATATTTTACACAGGGTGAATATTTAGCACTGCGTCATGCAATGGATAAAACGTATCAAATTTTAATCTTTATTACATTGCCAGCGGTCGTAGGTATTTCGCTACTGGCGAATGAAATTTACTTTATGTTGTATTCTGAAAGTGAAATGGGTGCAACGATTTTAGCGCATTATGCACCTGTCGCTATTTTATTTGCACTATTCCAAGTAACAGCAGCGTTATTACAAGGAATCGACTTTCAAAAATGGATTGTTTTTAGCTTACTATCAGGGATTTTAGTGAAGCTAGCGCTAAATATTCCATTAATTCGTTGGTTGGAGGCGGATGGTGCGATTGTGGCAACAGCTATAGGCTATAGTGTATCCATACTTATTAATATGTGGGTGCTGCGTAAAACGCTAAATTACCGCTCTGAATTGGTGCTGCGCCGTGTTGCATTAATTGTTTTATTGACAATAACAATGGCGATTAATGTGCTGCTTGTACATAAGCTATTGGAAGTCATCATGGGGCCTGTTGATAGTAAATTATCAGCATTGCTATACTCGATTATTTGTGCAGGTGCTGGTGTTGCAGTCTATGGCTTCTTATCGCTACGTTTAGGATTAGCACAAAAGCTATTAGGTGAACGATTAACACGTATTACAAGCAAGTTTGGAATAAAATAGGGAGGTATTATGCGTTTAGATAAATTATTAGCAAATATGGGCTATGGCTCTCGTAAGGAAGTTAAACAGCTATTAAAACAAAAAGCTGTAACAGTAGATGGTAATTATGTAAAGGATGCAGCATTGCATGTTGATCCTGATCAACAAATTGTCACTGTATATGGAGAGCGTGTTATTTATACAGAGTTTGTTTATTTTATGATGAATAAACCGCCTGGTGTTATTTCTGCTACAGAAGATTTACGAGATGAAACGGTCATTGATTTATTGGAGCCTTTACATCAGCATTTTCAACCTTTCCCTGTCGGTCGTTTAGATAAAGATACAGAAGGCTTATTATTATTAACAAATGATGGTGTATTAGCCCATAATCTATTATCTCCAAAAAAGCATGTGCCAAAGGTTTATTATGCACAAATTGATGGTGTAGTAACAGCGGATGATGTAGAGAAATTTGCTGTTGGCGTTGAGCTAGATGATGGCTATGTAACAAAGCCAGGTAAGCTTGTTATTGTAACATCTGCACAACAATCAGAAATCGAGCTAACAATACAAGAAGGAAAGTTTCATCAGGTCAAACGCATGTTTGAAGCTGTCGGTAAACATGTCACATACTTAAAGCGATTATCGATGGGACCCTTAAAGTTAGATGATCGTCTAGCATTGGGTGAGTATCGAGCGCTAACGCCAGAGGAACTAGAGCTTTTACAACATTCACAATAAAAATCTCTCGGTGCTAGTTATATAGCACTGAGGGATTTTTTCTATACAGTGCATCATCTGTCACGGTATAATATGAAATGAGCGATGGTGATATAGTCATGGTATCAATCAGTCTCTAATGTTTCCCAAAAATGATAGCGAAAATAAGTAGAGGACAATGATAATGAAAAACCTGCGTATTAAATTATTACTATCTTTAATAGCTTTTGCGGTTATACTCGTAGCTGTTATTTCATATGTAAACAGGCAAATATTAGTAGCGGATATCGAAAAACAAATGGCCATTAATCGAGGTTTAATTGAAAGTCATATTTTAACAGATATGCAAGCTGTAGATTCAGCACAATTTTATTTTGATCAAAATACCTCAGATAAGTTAGAGCAGGAGCTGAGAGATTTAGCTTCCTACTATCGAGAGAATCCGAATATTGCTACTTGGAACCTAGAGCAAATGAAAGATAGAATCGGCATGGATATATACATATTAGACCAAACTAACACGGTCGTTTATACAACCTTTTACAAAGACTTAGGCTTAAACTTTGCTGAATGCTGTCAACGCTTCTCAGCATTATTGGATGAGCGCCGTGCCAGTGGTGAATTTTATACAGATGGTGTTGATATTTCAACAACTACTGGAGAATACCGAAAATATGGTTATCTCGCCACACATGATAAAAAATATATATTGGAGCTTGGCATCAATTTATTGGACGATCCAATCTTTCAAACCTTTAATTTTGAAAAAACCGCAAATTATTTAATAGCAAAATACACAGATTTAATGGATATTCAAACAATTAATGCTGGTGGTATATTTTTTAATAATGCTAAAGCTAAAAGAATTACAGTACAGGATCAATCAGAGCAGTTTCAGCAATATTTTGGGCTTGCCTTAAAAATGATGAAGCCTGTTGAATATCAAAAGACCTTGGATCATGGTCTTAGTGAAACACATCTTTTTTTACCATATGAAGCGGAAACGGTAAGAGGGGAGTCCTCCAAAAGAATTGTCTATGTAAAGTATGGGAATTTTACAAAATTGGAGGCGCTTCAAAAAAATACGCGGCAATTTTGGTTTACATTGTCGATTGCTTTGCTAACATCCTTTATTATGCTGTTAGTAATTAATAAAATTTTATCCAAAACGATGCAGCTGGCTACATTCGATCCGTTGACGGGTGTTTATAATCGAGCAGCTTACGTTAGAAAGCTTGATAAATTAATAAGAAAACGCAAAAAGAAAATGCTAGGCTTATTGTTAGTTGATTTAGATAATTTTAAACAAGTCAATGATCAATTTGGTCATGCAGAAGGGGATAGCATTCTAATTGACACCGCGAAAATTTTAAAGCAGATCGTGAAAAATAGCGGCTTTGTTGTTAGGTTTGGTGGAGATGAATTTGCCATTGTGCTGCATCATGCAACAGAGCAGCATATGCAACAAATGGCAAACGCCATTTTAACACAAATACGAGCAGCCAGATATAAGGGCAAGCAATGGTCTATTTTATCCGTTAGTATAGGCGGTGCAATTTATCAAAGCGGAGATACAGAAACAAGCTTATTTATGCGAGCAGATCAAGCACTCTATCAATCCAAACATGCTGGAAAAGACCAATATTCTAGTTATGCAGAGGTTGCAGCTACCAAAGAATAATACAAAGCTCCACTTCTATGACTAATTCAATAGAAGTGGAGCTTTTTTAATGACCAACTTTTTTGGCTTTATAAAATAAGCAGCTAAACAGTACAAGGATGGCGATAGTTGGGAACATGGCATCCATATAATGGCTTAATAGCCAGCCGCCAATAATAGGACCAAGAAAGCCCCCTAAATTTTTAAATTGTGCAGCACCTAAATAAGTAGCCTTTTGTGTTTCAGGTGCAATTTCATCAATCATTACATTCATTGTTGGGAAGGCGAAGATTTCACCGATTGTAAAAATAATCATTGCACTAATATAGAGTGCATAATTGTTGGCAAATCCAAATAATAAAAGACCAGCCGCAAAAAATACAACACCTACTAATAATATTGCTGATGAGGAAAAACGTTCTGACAGAATGCTAATTGGTAATTGTAATAATAGCACTACTGCTGCATTTAGTGAGATTAATAACGAATAGAGCTTTGCGCCATCTTCAATTGTTAGCTCAATAATTTGCGGCAATGTAGAGTCAAATTGCGAGTAGCCAATATTAATTAAAATAGCACCAAAGATAAAGCTAAGCAGCACACGATTTGTTAACAAAATCGTGAAAGTATGGAGTATTTTTGTTTGAACAACTGCCTTTTGCTGCTGCATAGGATAATGATTTAAGACGAAAAATAAAAATATTGCATAAATAATATACATAATACCAGTAAGCATAAAGGGAATACTTGGGCTTGCTAATTGTGAAATATAGACACCAATAATGGGGCCAATAACAGCGGCAATATTAATAGCTGTGTAACGCAATGAAAATAATCGTTTGCGTTTATCGGCAGGTGTAAAGTCAATCATTAAAGCCTGTGTAGAAGGCTCGAAAAATGAGCGACAAAGACCATTGAGCGCATTGAATACAATAAATAGCCAAACAACATGGACCGTTGCAAAGCCAAAGAACACAAGGCTCCAAACAATAATTGTTAGTAAAATCACACTTTTTCGGCCAAAGCGGTCTGTTAAATACCCACCAAAAAATCCGCCAACTGTAGAAATCAGTGGTGCAATACCAATGGTCAATCCTATTTGTAGTGGAGAGGCTTGGATTTCATTATGTAAATAAATTGCTAAAAAGGGCATTGCCATAAAGCTCGCAATCCGTGTGAAAATCGTTCCACCTAAAATAATCCATACTAATGGATGAAACAATTTTGATAATTTCATCGAAAATCCCCCTCTCAAGATGTAGAATGTTTCGAGTTTAACGGATTGTAAAGCAACTGTAAATAGTGAAAATGATTGTAAGAAGGATAAATGGTGCAGAATAAGCCTGAGATTGAGCGACGGGTGCTGATAATTGGGCGGAGAGAATCAGAATTGAGTGAGTAGCCCCAATAAATGAGTGAAGAAAATCCAAGATTGAGCAGCTTTCAAAACGACAAAAAAGAATGACCCCGACGAAAGGTCATTCCTTTTCCATACTCAATGTTTTACGTAACATAAAACTAAGACGTCAATTTTACTTTTTTCTTCGTCGTTGTCCATCTGCCTCGACTTGGACTCATCACCAAATCGTTAAAGGCTAACACGTTCAAATCTCTTTGAACAGTGCGAGGAGTGATACTAAACTCTTCGACTAAATCCTGTGTAGACACGGTTCCTTTGTCTAAAATAAACATGTACACGTCTTTAATACGATTAAGCATTCGATCAGTAGTTGGTTTCATAAATGAACCACTCCTTCATCTTAATTCTCTTGGCAAAGACTAGCGGACGACAATATGTGCGGAGTGCACTTAGGCTTTTAAGTTGCTGCCTTAGACATCCCCTTTTCTAATTTGATGATCAGAACAATTATTCTGATAACTTTATTATATAGAAAAACTACTTGATTTTCTAGTGAATACAAGAGAAATTTACAATTGAAATATAAAATTTATACTGTATTTTGTGGAGAGATGGGTAAATCATGCTATATATGGTAGTGTTCGTCTAAGCGATTGCAAATAGTTGTTAGCAAGATAGTTGTCATCTATGTTGGAAGGTGTAGAATAATGTTATGACATTGAAGGAGGTACATCATATGGATTGGTTACAAGCTGCAAAAGACAGACAAGATGAATTAATACAAGAACTACAGGAGCTTGTGCAAATTAGGAGTGTTCTCGATGAGGATACAATTACTACTGAAGTACCTTTTGGTGATGGTCCGCTACAAGCGCTAGAATGGTTATTAGCGAAGGGTCAAAATGAAGGGCTACAAACAAAAAATATCGATAACTATGCTGGGCATATTGAAATGGGTGCAGGTGAAGACCTGTTAGGAATCTTATGCCATGTTGATGTTGTGCCAATCGGCGATGAAGTGGATTGGACATATCCACCATTTAGCGGCACGGTTGCGGATGGCAAATTATATGCACGTGGTGCAATTGATGATAAAGGTCCTACGATTGCAGCATGGATGGCAATGAAGCTTGTCAAGGATGCGGGCATTCCATTAGAAAAAAGGGTACGCATGATTATTGGTACAGATGAGGAAACAGGATTCCGCTGTGTCGACCACTATTTTAAAAAAGAGGAAATGCCAACAATTGGCTTTGCACCAGATGCGGATTTCCCGCTCATTAATGCTGAGAAGGGCATTGCAGAGCTTGTGTTCTCTCAACAGCAAACTGGTAATGCAGCGAAAGAACAGCTACTACTATTTAATGCAGGAAAGCGCCCAAATATGGTACCTGATTTTGCAAAAGCAGTCGTTCAACATGTTGTAGTACCATTCGAACAGAATTTTCGAACATTTTTGAACAAAAATCAGCTAGAAGGCTCTTTATTATTAGAGGACTCTCGCTATATAATAACTATCAAAGGTAAAGCGGCACATGCAATGGAGCCTGAAAAAGGTGTCAATGCAGCCGTTTATCTTGCAAAATTTTTACAACAAGAGGTAACAACAGAAGCAAGTAAACAATTTGTTGATTTTATCGCAGATGTTTTTTATCAAGATCATTATGGCAGCCAGCTTGATTTACAGTTTAAGGATGCCATGTCTGGTCCAACAACATTAAATCTTGGAATTGTTAGCTATGATGTTCAAAAGGGTGGCAGCTTGGTAATTAGTATGCGCTATGCTGTGTCATATCCATTTGATGAAAAAATAACAGCTGCACAACGTTTAGCTGCTGAAAAAGGTTTTTCACTTGATGTTCAAGATGATTCAAAGCCACATTATGTTAGTGAGGATGATCCATTTATTCAAACATTGGTAGCGATCTACCGACGTCAAACAGGTGATACAACAACACCTTTATTATCTACAGGCGGTGGCACGTATGCACGTGTGATGAAAAAAGGAGTAGCATTTGGTATGTTATTCCCAGGTGAGCCAGATGTGGCGCATCGTGCGGATGAATTTGTCGTTATTGACAACCTTGTAAAGGCAGCAGCTATTTATGCTGAAGCAATTGTTGAGCTTGCAGGAAAAAAATAATTTAAAGACGAAAAGGATGAACAAAACATGGCATATTCATTATGGAATGATCAAATTGTTGAAGAAGGATCTATTGCAATATCACCAGAAGATAGAGGCTATCAGTTTGGTGATGGTATTTATGAAGTAGTTAAAGTATATAACGGAAATATGTTTACAGCACAAGAACATATTGATCGTTTCTATGCGAGCGCCGAAAAAATTCGTCTTGTTATTCCTTATACAAAAGACGTGTTACACAAATTATTACACGACCTTATTGAAAAAAATAATTTAGATACAGGGCATGTTTATTTCCAAATTACACGTGGTGCTAATTCCCGTAATCATGTTTTCCCAGATGCAAGTGTTCCAGCTGTATTAACGGGTAATGTCAAAGCGGGTGAACGCGCATATGAAAACTTTGAAAAAGGCGTAAAGGCTACGTTTGTAGAGGATATCCGTTGGTTACGCTGTGATATTAAATCGTTAAACTTACTTGGGGCTGTACTTGCTAAGCAGGAGGCGGCTGAAAAAGGTTGCTATGAAGCCATTTTACATCGTGGGGATATCGTAACAGAATGCTCGTCCGCAAATGTATACGGCATTAAAGATGGCAAGCTTTATACACATCCAGCGAATAACTTCATCTTAAATGGTATTACACGTCAAGTTATTTTAAAATGTGCGGAAGAAATTAATTTACCTGTTATTGAAGAGCCAATGACAAAAGCAGATGTTCTTACAATGGATGAAATAATTGTGTCATCTGTATCATCTGAAATTACACCTGTCATTGATGTGGATGGCCATCAAATTGGCGCTGGAGTTCCAGGCGAATGGACACGTAAATTACAGCAAGCTTTCGAGGCAAAACTGCCGCTTGCTATAAATGCAAAATAAGAGAATCTTGTAAAGAAGAGGAACTATTCTATATGGATAGTTCTCTTTTTAATGGTAAAATATAAACACAGCAATTGAACAATTTTACATATTGAACATTGTAGAACAAATGTCGATGTAATGAGTATAACTGCCTCTTTTAGTACAACAAAAGTAAGGAAGAATGGAGTGACCTTGCATGGCACAATTGGTGAAATTACAAGATTATATTTCACGCTATCAAATTGATTTAGCGAGATATCCAACACAATTTGTCCGCCTAAAGAAAAGCCAATGGGAGCGCATTAGGCGTCAGTGGGAATTGGGGGAGGATATTAGCGAATGGCAACATGTCGACAATGAGGCAGAAACAGATGTTTTCGAAGAAAAGGAAAGGTTTTCTTTCTTGAAAAAAATATTTGCTGGACGTCAAAAAGAAGTATCAGAGGATGTAGAACAATTAGAAATCTCAAATGAACTGATGAGTGATGAGGATATCATTCCAGAGGAGGAAACAACCTTAACATTTGAGCCTAAAATTGTCTATGCACCACAATCAATTCATGAGCTTAAACGAATGTTTATCGATCAATTTTTCCATTTTCAAATAAAATGGGCGAGCTCAACATTACGAGAAAAATCGTATGTGGACCCTCGCTTTATGCGTGATTCTTTACTACGCATGTTATTGCAAACATTACCAGATAACTACTTGTTATTTTATTACCCGATATTACAAATAAGAAAAGCGCCGATTGAGCTTGATGTAGTGCTAATGTCGCCGACTGAATGCATTTGTATTACGGTTTTAGAGGCTGAAAATCAAGCTGTATATGTTGGCGGCAGCGATCGTTTTTGGCTCAAAAAAGTAGGCACAAAGGATGCAAAAGTGCTAAATCCTACGATTAATTTAGGACGTATGGAATCAGTGCTTACACAATTATTTAAGCAAGATCATATTAATATGCCTATTCGCAAGGTTGTGTTAACGCGCAATGGCTATTTTGACTATCCTGGCTCACCATTCGGGGTACGTTTTGTGGATCGCCGCAATTACGGAGAATGGATTGAGCATTTACGAAAAGCATCTTCACCGATGAAGCATATGCAAATTCGCGCTGCCCAAACCATTTTAAATAATGTACAAACAACATCCTTTAATCGCGATATTTGGCAGCAAACGAACTCATCACCAGAGGATTAACTATGCAGCTTTTATTTATTGTGAATGAAGCTGCTGGCAATGGTCGAGCAAAAAAGGTTTGGCAACAGCTTCAACAGCAACTAACAATTGCCTATGAAGTCGCTTTTACAGCATATGAAGGGCATGGAACGAAAATAGCCAAGCATTGGGCACAGCAACATCATAGTAAAAAGCTAATCATTGTTATTGGTGGTGATGGCACAATCCATGAGGTAGTTAGTGGTATAGTACATAATGAGTTTATTGTAATCGGTGTTGTACGTGCTGGTTCTGGCAATGATTTTGCACGTTATTTTCCAATCTTTCGCAATGCTAATCAAATTGAAGCGTATGTGAAAACAGCGATGGCAAGTACAAAGATGGATATTGGCATTATTGAGCCTAGCGATAGGCAAAGTGACATCTTTGTTAATAATACAGGTGTAGGGTTTGATGCATATGTAGCAAAAGCTATTAATACATCTCGCATCAAGTTTTACCTCAATAAAGTCGGGCTAGGTAAGCTTTCATACGCTGTTGCTGTTATAAGAGGGCTATTTCATTTTAATTGTTTTAATGTAACAGTACATTCAGTTGAACAAACACGGCATTTTCAGCGAGTATGGTTTGTCGCAGCGAGCAATCAGCCTTATTTTGGCGGAGGGATGAAAATTGCTCCTGCTGCTAAGGCAGATGATGGGCTTGTTGATCTAACAATTGTCCATGGAATTTCTCCCATAAAGTTATTATTCGCCTTTGTTACAGTATTTTTTGGCAAGCATACAAAATTTAAGGAAATTACCTTTTTACAAGAACAGTATTTTAATATTGTTGTAGAGGGGCATCAGGTGGATTGCCATACAGATGGTAATTATATTGGAGTGATGCAGCAGGGCACTACTATTCATTGTACAGTGAAGCAACAAGCATGGCAGGTTATAGCACAAAATGGAGATAACATTTCGCAATAATTTTATGCGATTTAAAGAGGAATACGTTATACTATAAAAAATTAATAATTTTACAAGAAAGAAATGAGGAAAAACATTGAGATTACGAAATAAGCCTTGGGCGGAGGAAATGATTGAAAATCATCCAGAGGTGATTATTCCAAATCCTGAAGACTTTAAAGGAAATTGGCAGGCTGTTTTTGGTAATGACCATCCCATCCATATTGAGGTAGGTACTGGAAAAGGGCAATTTGTAAAAGGAATGGCTCTGCAAAATCCGCATATCAACTACATTGGCATTGAGCTTTATGATAGTGTGATTGTTTGTGCATTAGAGAAAATTTTAGAGGCAAATTCTCCAGCGAATTTACGATTATTAAAAGTAAATGGCGCGGACTTAAATAAATTCTTTGATAAAAATGATGTATCACGTGTATACCTGAATTTCTCAGATCCTTGGCCAAAAAAGCGTCATGCTAAAAGACGTTTAACACACGAGGGTTTTTTGAAATTATATGAGTCGATTTTGGTGGATAATGGGGAAATCCATTTTAAAACGGATAACCGTGGTCTGTTTGAATATTCATTAATCAGTATGTCTGAATATGGTATGTTATTAAAATATGTTTCGCTTGATTTACATGCTAACATGCCAGAGGACAATGTGATGACAGAATATGAGCAGAAGTTTTCTGCAAAGGGGCAGCCGATTTATCGATTAGAATCGCAATTTATCACTAAATTGTAGGGGGAGTATGGATGGATCAGTTACAGTTTCACAGTATGTCATTATCATGGCTAAACGGGGGTGTTACATGCCTAGATGGTGGTGCAATGTTTGGCGTTGTACCAAAGCCGCTATGGTCACGCAAATATCCTGTAAACGAAAAAAATCAAATTGAGTTGCCAACAGAGCCAATTCTTATTCAATATGAGGGGAAAAACTATTTGATTGATACAGGTGTAGGCTTTAACAAATTAAATGAAAAGCAATTACGAAACTTTGGTGTCACAGAAGAAGGCTCATTGGCAGCTAGCTTACAGGAGCTTGGCTTAACAGCAGCGGATATTGATGTTGTATTAATGACGCATTTGCATTTCGATCATGCAGGAGGCTTAACACGCTGGGAGGGGGATGTCCTTGTACCAACATTCCCAAATGCTAAAATTTTTGTCACGAAAATTGAATGGGATGAAATGCGTAACCCGAATATTCGCTCCAGAAATACGTATTGGAAAGAGAACTGGGAGCCTGTACAGCACTTAGTGGAAACGTATGAAGATACAGTAGAGGTAGCACCAGGTATTGAAATGATTCATACAGGTGGTCATAGTGAAGGTCATGCCATTATTAAACTAACGCAAAATGGTGAAGTATTATTGCATATGGCTGATATTATGCCAACGCATGCTCACCAAAATCCTTTATGGGTATTAGCATATGACGATTACCCAATGACAAGTGTCTTTGCCAAGGAACGTCTTATGAAGGAAGCACTTGCCAATAACTATGGCTTTATTTTCTATCATGATGCGTACTACCGTATGATTAAATGGGATGCAACAGGCAAGGAAATTGTAGATAAGCTAGAGCGTGGCAGACAAGCTGTTATTACGTTTTAATACAAGACGAGGTACTTGGCATCATAAAATGTCGATACCTCGCCTTTTTTGTTCGTGAACAATATGGAAAATATGATACACTAAACACGATACTAAATTATAAAGAGAGTTGAAATAAACATGGCAACTGAGCAACCATTTTTACCTGTTTTACTAGGATCAGATATGAATGCATACGGTATGGCACGTGCATTTTACGAGGCGTATGGCATTAAACCGCTTGTGTTAGGGCGTTCTCATTTAACAGCCACACAAGATAGCCATATTTTACATTTTCAAGAAATTGATCGTTTAAATGAACAAGATGTTTTTGTCCCTGCACTTGCACAGGTGGCAAAACAATATGGGGATAAAAAATTATTACTATTAGCATGTGGTGATGATTATGCAAAGCTTATTATTAAAAATAAGCCTGCACTACAGGAGCATTTTACTGTTCCGTATATTGATGAGTCATTAATGGATGAAATTTTACTAAAGGAAAATTTCTATAAAATGTGTGACCAATATAATTTCAAATATCCAGGTACAACAACGGTAACAGCTGATAACTATGAAAACTTTACACCACCATTCGATTACCCAATCATTTTAAAAGCGTCCAATTCTGTAGAGTATTGGGCATGTACATTCCCAGGCAAGAAAAAGGTTTTTGTCGCTTATAATGAAGCAGAAAAAACAGCTATTTTAAAGGCGATTTATAGCTCAACCTATCAGGATACAATGATTATTCAAGAATTTATCCCTGGTGATGATTCCTATATGCGCGTGTTAAATGCTTATGTCGGGAAAGATGGCAAAGTGAAGCTCATGTGCTTAGGTAATCCAATACTTGAGGAGCATTCGCCTGAAGGCATTGGCAGTTACGCAGCCATCGTGACAACATATGATAAGGAATTAATGGATCAAGTACGCTTCTTTTTAGAGGATATTGGCTATACAGGCTTTGCGAATTTCGATATGAAATATGATATTCGAGATAAGCAGTATAAGCTATTTGAAATTAATTTGCGCAATGGTCGCTCCAGCTATTATGTCACAGCAAGCGGTCATAATTTAATGAAGTATGTGGCAGATGATCATATGCTAAATATTGAGCAGGAAACAACTTATGTGGAGAATAAGCATTTATGGATGGTTATTCCAAAGGGCGTACTCTTTAAATATGCATCGAATGAAAAGCTAAAATTAGAGGCGAAGAAATTAATTCGTGAGGGTAAATATACAAACTCACTATACTTTAATGAGGATATGAATGCTAAGCGCTGGGCAAAGCTTACACTTAATAACTTAAACTATTATCGAAAGTATAAAAAATACTTTAATAATAAAGGCTTATCTGAATAAATGAAAGAAGGGGCTATTGCAAAAAAGATGTTTACCTTTTGCATAGCCCCTTCATTTGTTAGTTATACTTCTGTTAGTTCTACAACAACACCTGAGCGTGCATCAGCAGCAAATTCGAAGGTTTGTAGTTCACCTTCATGCATACGGGAAATGCCTCCACGATAGACTGGGATTGTCATAATACCATTTGTATAATCCTCAGTTTTCATAAAAATCCAAGAGCCGTCAATTGGCGCATCCTTTTTAAATTCTCTTTTTATGTTTTCAAGTACTTGTCCTGCGGGTACGAATGGAGAAACTTTTTCACTAGCTTCTTTAATAATGACTGCGGCAGCTAAGCCAGTTGCAACACCGATTAAAAAATCACGTAATTTCATGTTTCCTTCCTCCTTTTCTATATTTTTTATTTTAGCATAGCCTATAGAGTGAATGCACGTTCACGATTTGAAAGAAATGGTTCAATATTTCGAATTCAGAAATAAATATGATACAATAGGCAAGAAAAATATTCTACTTCGTAGGGAGAGATAGGCATCATGGATAAAGAAACATTACAATTATTTCAAACATTAACAGAGCTACCGGGTGCGCCTGGGAATGAACATGCTGTTCGCGCATTTATGCGTTCCGAGTTAAAAAAATATTCAGATGAAATGATTCAAGACAATTTAGGTGGTATTTTCGGTGTTAAATATAGTGAGGTTGCTGATGCGCCTAAAGTGTTAGTAGCAGGGCATATGGATGAAGTAGCGTTTATGGTGACATCTATCACAGACAATGGCATGCTGCGCTTTCAAACATTAGGAGGCTGGTGGAACCAAGTCATGCTGGCACAGCGTGTAGAGGTATTTACGAAAAACGGTGCAATTCCAGGAGTTGTATCATCTATTCCACCGCATTTATTAACAGATGCTGAGCGTTCTAAGCCAATGGATATTAAAAATATGCTGATTGATATTGGTGCTGACAATAAAGAAGATGCAATCGCTCTTGGTGTTCGCCCAGGGCAATCCGTTATTCCAATTTGTCCATTTACACCAATGGCAAACCCGAAAAAAATTATGGCAAAAGCTTGGGATAATCGCTATGGCTGTGGTCTAGCGATTGAATTAATGAAAGAAGTACAACACGAAAAACTCAGTTCGCATTTATATGCAGGTGCAAATGTGATGGAAGAGGTTGGCTTACGTGGCGCACAAGTATCTGCCAATATGATTAAGCCAGATTTATTCTTTGCATTAGATGCTTCGCCTGCAAATGATATGTCAGGAGATAAAAATCAATTTGGGCAGCTCGGCAAAGGTGCATTGCTACGTATTCATGATCGTACAATGATTACACATCGAGGCATACGAGAGTTTATTTTAGATACAGCTGAGTCCAATCATATCCCATATCAATACTTTATTTCACCAGGCGGCACAGATGCAGGGAAGGTGCATATTGCCAATGATGGTGTACCAAGTGCAGTAATTGGTATTTGCTCACGATACGTTCATACAGCAGCGTCGATTATTCATATTGATGATTATGCAGCAGCGAAAGCATTAATTATTGAATTAGTGAAAAAAGCAGATCGTTCGACATTAGAAACGATTCGCGCTAATGTATAGGAAGTTAGAAAGATGCCTTTAGCGGGCATCTTTTTCTATGGAAAGAAAGTAGGGGTTAGATGAAGATTGCAATTGGAACAACAAATAAAGCAAAAGTAGAGGCAGTTGAAGCAATTGCTCAACACTATTTTAAGAATGCAAGCTTTTCTCATGTAAAGGCGGCTTCTGAAGTAGCAGATCAGCCAATCGGCAATGAGGAAACACGAGCAGGCGCTATAAACCGTGCCCAAAATGCTATGGTACAAACAAATGCACAGCTATCATTTGGCTTAGAGGGTGGTGTTGTGGAAATTGCTGATGCTATGTATATTTGCAACTGGGGAGCACTTACTGTTGCAGATGGTACAATATTGACAGCAGCAGGTGCACAAATTATATTACCAAAAGAAATTGCCCAGGAAATAAAAGCTGGTGGAGAACTTGGACCCATTATGGAGCAATATACAAAACGTCAAGATATTCGGCAAGGTATGGGTGCTGTAGGTATTTTTACGCAAGGTTTAGTTAGTAGACAAGTAATGTTTGAGCATATTGTATCACTTTTAATCGGACAATATTTATTTACATATTCACAAAAATAAATGATAAGAATAAAGTCGTGAGGTTGCAACTTATGAAAGATTTTTTTAAAATAGAAAAAACTTAGTAGTGAAGGGAAGAGAGAAATGTCATATAAGTGGCTAAAAGCTATTGGCTTAATGCTTTTACTTCTGGGACTTGCTGGCTGTAGTCAATCTATTGATGAGCAAATTGCGAACGGACTTCAAATAACAGAAACTGTTTTTGCTGAAGAGCCAGAACAGCATACAGAACAAGTTGGTCAAATCAAATTATACCTGCCTTCAAAATTTAACATTGAAGATAGTTCAGATGAATACAATATTGTGATTTCAAAAGGAAAAGAAAGCTATATTCTTTTTATTAATGATCGTGAAGCACAAGATAGTAAGCTATATTATAATCTTTTACAGGAAAACGATGCCGCTAAAATTATTGAAGAAATGACCTATGAAAAGGATGGTCGTTTTGGCTTTACAGCAGTTCTTCAGACAGAGCAAGAGGATGAAATGGAGCTAATTGTAAGCAGTGGCGGCATAAAAATGACAACGATTTCACAAGCAAAGCATATTGAGGATAATTTGCGAGACATGACGAAAATTGTTCATTCCGTTAAGATAAAGTAACTGGATAGGATTTTTGATAGATGTAATAGACCAATTACACCCAGCTTATATGAACGTGTTAAAATCCACATAAACTCCTGCGAGAAGCTTGCAAGCAATGTGGATTTTTATTATTGTTAGAAGCTGTGTTAGCTAAAAATAGGATGTGAATAAAAATGAAGCAAATAAAGTCAGAACAGCTTGCAGAGCTACTAAAAGAGCGGTTAAATACAGAGAGCTTTGAATTTCACTATGATAAAAAGCATGATAAATTACGCTTAAATCATAGAAAGCTTGGGAAGGGAATGGAGCTTTCCTTGCCGGGCATTGCGGCTAAATATAATGATAAACAAGAAGCGGCTATTGCAGAAGTTGTCTATACAATTGAACAAACCTTTCATGCAATGGAGCAAGAGGCAGAGCAAGGCTTCCAGCAAACAACACAAATTTACCCTGTGATTCGTGCAACATCATATCCACAAGCATCAAAAGAGGGACATGCATTTATTACGACAGAGCATACAGCCGAAACGCGTATTTTTTATGCGCTTGATTTAGGAAAAACATATCGCTTTATTGATGAATCCATGCTTGAAGCATTACAATTAACAGTGGAGCAAATTCGCGAAATGGCTAGATTTTCCGTTAAGCAGTTACCAACTACGTATAAAAAAGATGAAGTAGCAGGCAATCTATTTTATTTTGTCAATGTGAATGACGGGTATGATGCAAGCCGTATTTTAAATGAGAGCTTTTTAAAAGAAATGCGTGCTCAGGTAGAGGGCGATATGACATTGTCAGTGCCTCATCAAGATGTGTTAATTATAGGTGATATTCGTAATGAAACAGGGTATGATGTATTAGCACAGATGACAATGCATTTCTTTACTGTCGGTACAGTACCGATTACATCGTTATCATTTATTTATGAGGATGGCGAACTAGAGCCAATTTTTATCCTAGCAAAAAACAGAGTGAAAAAGGAGCAAGAAAAACAATGAATGTATTTTACAATAAAGAGCATGTAGGCGATGTATTATTAGTTCAATTGGCGACAGAACCAATCGTTAAAACAGTTGTAGAGCGTGCTGGTGATTTTGCCATTTTAAAGGAGGCACAAACAGGGGAAATTAAAGCCTTTAATTTATTTAATGCAAGTAGCTATGTACAAACGGATGCAAAAGGCGTAGTGGATGTAACACCAGAGTTAGTAGCACAGCTAGAAGCAGCGATTGAAAAAAATGGTGCTACGATTCGCCTTGATGTTGATTTTTCACCAAAGTTTGTGGTGGGCTATGTAGAAACAAAGGATAAGCATCCAAATGCCGATAAACTAAGTATCTGTTCTGTAAATGTTGGTAATGAAACATTACAAATTGTTTGCGGAGCACCAAATGTAGAAGCAGGGCAAAAAGTAGTTGTAGCAAAAATCGGTGCAGTGATGCCCTCTGGCATGCTCATAAAAGCAGGCAACTTGCGCGGTGTAGATTCTTTTGGCATGCTATGCTCAGCTCGTGAATTAGCGATTCCAAACGCCCCTTCTGAAAAAGGCATTTTAGTATTGCCTGAGGATGCGGTTGTTGGTAGTGCCTTTGAAGTACCGAGCAAATAAAAATGGCATAGAAAATACTTATTTATTGATATGGATTACAAGACAATAAATAGAATAACAGCTCATCTAACGAGGTGAAACATTTGAAATCGTTATGTTACAAATATGACAGTAGCATAACGATTTTTTTGTTTAGAATAAGCCTCTAAATGCAAGTTTTGAACACATTTTTATGGTATGCTTTTGGGTGAAGACATTGTGCTAGTAATAGGCAATGCTATAAATGAAGTGTAATAGAAATGAGTGAAATGAAGTGAACTGGTTTAAAAAACAAATTAATAAAATTTTAAATAAAGAAGACTATGAATATGATTATGAAGAATACTATGAGGACTATGAGCAGGAGCAACAAATACCAAATGAACCACCAGCAGCAAAACAAAAAACGTTTCGCTTTCCATTAATTGATGATGAGGAAATGATGCCTCAATCGTCGCAAAAAGAAATGTTCCAGCAAGTGGATAATGATGACTATGGGCAAATTGGGGATTTATCTTTACCGAAGCATCTAAATAATCACATTGTAGATTCTCGGGTGTACGATGTAGAGGTTTCAGGAATTCGAGAATTATTGGAAAGTCGTTCAAAGCGTACGGGACGAAAAACAACTATAGCTAAAACTAAAAGTCAGCCTATGGAGCAGGAGCATTCATCAAGGGCAAGCCTTGTTTTTCGAGATGCACAATATGAGCCTGTCCAACCGAAGCCTCCTGTACCAAAAGAAACATTTCAACAGCAGGAAAAAACGGTTAAAAGTAGCTTACCAGAGAACCGTAAGCGATTTGTGCCAACAGACGTGCCATCACCTGTCTATGGTTTCGCAAAGCCAAGCCCAATTAAGGAGCTATTGGATAAACGCAAGGAAGAACACAACAAGCTAACAACAACAGAGTATGTAGCTGAAATACAACAAGCTACTCAGCCAATAAAAGAAGCGACAACAAATACGACCAATGAAAATATACTAGAAGAAAAAGAGTCGGTTAACATCAACCAACAGACTGTCGTGGAGCAGTCTAAACTACTTAAAACAGAAGAGCCGCCTATACATGAACCGATTATTTTTGATGAAGAGCTAGCGGATGAAGCAAATGATATGAAGGAGCATATACAGCCTGATGTAGCTGTGCCTCAAACAACAGCCTACGCAATGGAATTTGAAGAGCCTGTGCAAGAGGATATTGCGCAAGAGCAAGCTGTTCAAAAGCTGTCAGCAGATCAATCTGAAATTCATGTTAAAGAAATGATTGTTGAGCAGGTGCAAATTGAAAATTCCACAATTCATATTGGCGAAGTAACGGTTATGCAGCCAGCAACAAATGACAAGGATGAGCAACTGCTTGTTGGGGAATCATCTACATCTACTGATACAGTGCAAAAAGAAGAAAAAAGTCGAATTCCTTTTAATGTCTTAATGCTAAAAACAGATAAAGAAAAGTGGAGAATCCAGCAACAGCTGAAAATGGCACAATCCTCTAATACCGCAGAAGATCAGCAACCACCTTCTAATAAGGTAGTGGATGTGAAACCAGTTGTAGTGGAAAAACATACAGAGGATAGCGCTGATATAGCGGATGTCCCACAACATAAAGAAGCAGACAATTCAACAACTGTTGAGCAATTGCATGCAGAAACGAATACAAATAAGCACCATATAGATAATCATCAAACGGTTATTACAATGGCTCCTGTTACAACGATGTCCAATGTTGCTACTTTAGAAAAAACAGAAACAGAGCTAGCTAGTGCGGATGAAATTTCAGCAACGATTGAGTTAATGGAAGAGCCTATTACTGAAGTTGTGTCTACCCCTGAAGAGCCTGTGCAAGTAGAGGTGGTGGAGCAGCAAGAACCACAGGCTATAGCAGTAGCCGAAAAACCGACAAAGCCCGTGCATGTTTACCAAAAGCCTGCTGATGAGTATTTAGAGCCACCAGAGGAAAAAACACAGGATACAGAGTGGATGGAGCAACAGGGAGATACATTGGTGGAGGCATTATCTTATTTCCAAGTGTCTGCGCAAATAGAATCGATTATGCAGGGACCTGCTGTTACACAATTTGAAATAACGGTGAGTCATGGCACAAAGGTTAGTAAAATTCGCAACCTAGCAGATGATTTAAAGCTTGCCCTAGCCGCAAAGGATATTCGTATTCAAGCACCGATTCCTGGAAAAAGCTCCATCGGTATTGAGATTCCAAACCGAGTATCACGAGCTGTTCGCTTATCAGAAGTGACAAATAGCGCAGCCTTCCTTGAATCAGATTCGCCGTTAGAGGCAGCGCTCGGTCTTGATTTAACAGGGAAGCCTGTTACGCTGGATTTACGGAAGATGCCTCACGGTTTAATTGCTGGTGCGACAGGTTCTGGTAAATCTGTTTGTATTAATTCGATTTTGGTTAGTTTATTATATAAAGCTGCGCCACATGAATTAAAGCTTATGCTGATTGACCCGAAAATGGTAGAGCTAGCACCATTTAATCATATTCCACATTTAGTAAGTCCAGTTATTACAGATGTGAAGGCTGCAACGGCTGCGCTGAAATGGGCAGTGGAGGAAATGGAGCGCCGCTATCAATTATTTGCGCATGCAGGTGCACGTGATATTACACGTTATAATGCAATCGCTGATAAGAATAATGAACATAGCCTGAAATTGCCTTATATTTTAATTGTGATTGACGAACTGGCTGATTTAATGATGATGTCTCCAGCAGATGTAGAGGAGGCAATTTGCCGTATTGCACAAAAGGCTCGTGCTTGTGGTATTCATTTAATTGTTGCTACACAAAGGCCATCTGTCGATGTTATTACAGGGTTGATTAAATCGAATATTCCTACACGTATTGCTTTTGCCGTTTCCTCACAAATTGATTCACGTACAATTTTGGATGGGCAAGGAGCAGAAAGATTGCTTGGTCGAGGGGATATGTTATATTTAGGTAATGGTATGTCAGCGCCTGTCCGTTTACAGGGAACATTTGTCACAGATGATGAAATTGAGGCGATTATTGAGCATGTTCGGGAACAGGGCGAGCCTGATTATATTTTCGATCAGGAAGACCTTTTAAAGAAAACAGAGGTAACTGCAGAGCAGGATGATCTGTTTGAGGATGTGTGCCGATTTGTTTATGAGCAAGGTGGCGCTTCTACCTCATTAATTCAACGAAAATATCATATTGGCTATAATCGTGCCGCCCGTTTAATTGATATGTTAGAGTCACATGGCTTTGTATCTGAGGCGAGAGGCAGTAAACCACGTGAAAGCTATATTACGGAAGAGGATTTAATGACAATGTTTGACTAAAAATTACGTTGTTTACGTTTAGATTAACTTATTAATACTAAAATTAATTTTTTTAGAAAACTTACACATTTATTCTTATGCTTAAAAAGTGCTATAATAGACAAGATGTGTTGAATAGTACGTATTTTTTAACACTTGTAAAGGTATTAATACCTAACCGGTTGTACAATAATACGTTACACCTACTAGAGATGATAGATGGGATATTGAAATTCCCGGGGGGTTTAATTAATGACAGTTTTTCATTTCACAGGCATTAAAGGCTCTGGTATGAGTCCACTTGCACAAATCTTATTTGATGCTGGTGAACGAGTGCAAGGCTCAGATGTCGAAAAATATTTCTTCACGGAGCAGCCGTTACGTGAACGTAATATTCCAATTTATCCATTTAATGCAGATAATATTCAAGAAGGGATGACCGTTATTGCAGGAAATGCTTTTCCTGATGACCATCCCGAATTAGTGCGTGCACGTGAAATTGGTGTAGAGGTTATTCGTTACCATAAGTTTTTAGGTGAATATATTGGTAACTATACATCCATTGCCATTACAGGAGCACATGGAAAAACATCTACAACAGGCTTAATGGCGCATGTAGTAGGTGGTTATAAACCGACATCTTACTTAATTGGAGATGGTACAGGAGCTGGTCATGAAAATGCTGACTTTTTCGTGATGGAGGCATGTGAATACCGCCGTCATTTCTTAGCATATAGTCCTGACTATGCCGTGATGACAAATATTGATTTTGATCATCCTGATTATTTTGCCAATATAGAGGATGTTTATTCAGCCTTTCAATCATTAGCAATGCAAGTGAAAAAAGCAATTATTGCATGCGGTGATGACGAGCAGCTTCAACGTATTCAAGCGAAAGTACCTGTTGTGTATTATGGCTTTGGTGCTGAAAATGATTTTGAAGCGCGCAATGTTGAAAAAACAACAGAAGGTACAAAATTTGATGTTTTTGTTCGCAATGAATTTTATAGCACTTTCTTTATCCCATTATTTGGGGATCATGCGGTGTTAAATACGTTAGCAGTAATTACACTATGTGAGTATGAGGGAATGTCACCTGAGCTTATTCAGGAGCGTCTAAATTCGTATAAAGGCGTAAAAAGACGTTTTACAGAAACAGATATAGGGGATACTGTGTTAATAGATGACTATGCACACCATCCAACAGAAATTCGTGCTACGATTCAATCTGCACGACAAAAATTCCCTGAGCGTGAACTAGTCGCTATTTTCCAACCACATACATTTACACGCACACAAGCTTTTTTACAGGATTTTGCAGATAGTTTAAGCCTTGCAGATACAGCCTATTTATGTGATATTTTCGGCTCTGCAAGAGAAACACAAGGCGCTCTTTCGATTCATGATCTAGCGTCACTTATTGAAGGCAGTGCAGTGATTACCACTGAAGGAATTGATATATTAACAAGACATAAAGGCGCAGTCTTTTTATTTATGGGCGCTGGTGATGTTCATAAATTCCAAGATGCTTTTGAAAACGTGCTAAAAAGTAATGAAACAGCTTAGTCCGTATGGGTTAAGCTGTTTTTTTAAACTTTAGCAGGAATTTTGTTTTTTTTGTCGAAGTTAGGGAAAGTAATAGTAAAGAGAATTTACTAGCAGGAGGTCAATTTATGGAAGTCATTTTGTATATTGCAGCCATTATTGCTGCAATCGGATTTTTAATTTTATGTGTGAGTGTAGGTATGACATTATTTTCACTCAAGTCTATTTTAAACAGCTTAGCTGGGACATTATCAGGCATTGAAGGACAAATGGAAGGCATTACACGTGAAACAACGTCCTTATTAACAAAAACAAATAGCTTAGCAGAGGATATTCAACATAAATCTGAACAATTAAATTCAGTTGTTCATGCTGTTAAAGGTATTGGTGATTCTGTGAATGGTTTAAATCAATCTGTACAGCAGATTACATCTTCTGTTTCTAAAAGCGTAGAGCAAAATGAAGAGAAAATTGCGCAGGTTGTACAGTGGAGTAATGTGGCAATGGGCATCGCTGACAAATGGAAAAAGCGCAAAATTATTGAGCAGGCTGAAGAAGCTGTCGTGGAGAATGCATATGCATTTGAAGAGGTACAAGCTGAAAAGCCGAAACGAAAATGGGGTCGTAAAAAGTGATAATTATTTGGTGAGTATACAATACTGACCGAATAAAAATAAAGTCTTAGACATAAGTTGAAGATGCATCTGTAAAAGAAGATGAATAACTTGTCTGGACAAAATTGACTATTAGATGGGGAGGAATTGTTTGCATGACAACTCAAAAGCCGAATTTTAACGAAGTAAAGGAACAGCAGCTTGAAAGTTCACTGCCACAGCTTTATCATCCGCAGGAATCGATTTATGAAGAGGAGCGTGTAAATATGAAAGATTTTGTGATTGGTGCATTAGTTGGGGGAATTGTTGGAGCAGCAGCAGGTCTATTATTAGCGCCTAAATCAGGAAAAGATTTACGTAGCGATGTAGCTGTACAAGCTGTTAGTTTAAAAGATAAGAGTGCAGATTTCTCTACAACTGCAAAAGATAAAACATTACAGCTTTCTAAGCAATTGCAGGAGCAATCTTCACAATTAGTGGAGAAGGTGAAAACATTAAAAACAGCGAAAGCACCGACTGTTTTTGATGATGGTACAGTGTCATTTGAAGGTGAAGAGCCACTAGAGGATTATACACCGAATGAGGAACCAACAGCAGAGGCAACACCAGAGCAGGCCGAGGAAACAACGGAAGAAGTACGTGCATAATAGATGATAAAAAGGCTATGTTACATGGGAAAATGTAACATAGCCTTTTGTTAAGTAATAGGTGATTGTTCTAATAGAATTTCCAATTTATCCCCACCGAAAATTTCCATATCAAAGCTAGCAGGTTGCCCATTTCTTAAAATGGTGAAGTTTCCTTTAAAGCTAGTAGGTAACTGCCAGTTGGAGAAACGGAATACATCCTGGTAAATCCAACGGCTGCGATCTTTTTCTCTAAATATAACAGCAGCACCATTTGGCACAGTTGATAGTGGTGAAACAACCTGTTCATTGACGAGAGCCTCATTGACTATTTTCGTTAGTTCTAGCACTTCATTTTGGAAATGCACCGTTATTTTATCTTCAACTAAAAGATTCATTTGGTCTGCAATTCGTTGCACGGTCGGCAAAGCTTGTTGCTGGAAGCTAATGATATCCCCATCCTGCACCGTATAACTTAATTTAGCTGCTTTATCATTAATCATTAACTGTGATGAAAATTCAGGTAAATATAAAGGCTGTCCATTTACTTGAATCGTATAGGATTCGAATTGCTTCAGTAAATGCCAATTATTTGTGATTTTAAAAATATCTTCGATGGTTTCTGCAATATCAAATGTCACAATATCACGGTCATTTAAAACAGTATCCAATGATGCTGGTGTATGATTGACCAAAATTTTTGGTTCAATCACATATTTAGTATTTTGGATAGTGACGGTTTTAATGGCTGCAGGATCAACAATATCTCGTACACTTGCTGTTGCAGGCTGTCCATCCTGTCCCTCAATAAGCTGAATGGCATCCCCTGTTTTAATCAGCGTTTTAGTCGTTGCTGGTTGCCCATTTACAAGTATTTCTGCAGGCTGTCCATGACCACCCGGAATAAAAATATCCTGTCCATTAACATGAACAGATAAGCCGTGACCGGGCTTGCCATATAATTGCTTTGCTCGAATATTTGCCGCTAAAAAAGCATCTGCCACAGTCATTTCCTTTAATTCAAAAAGACGTACAACTTGATTATTAACAGTAAGGCTCATATACTGAATCGGCATTTTTTTAGCCGCAATCGCAATTCCTATTGGCGTCACTAATTCTGGGGATGCCTGTATATGCTCTTCCCTTGTAAGGTTTTGAATAGCATCAATACCTCGAACGGCTATACGATTTGCTGGTAAATCAAGAATATATCCAAGCTCTGCTGGCAGGTTTGGCGTTAAACTACCACCACCAACAAGCATCACCGCTTTAGGCGCTGTTTGATTATTTAAACGTAAAATTTCCTCTCCAATGGATTTTGCGAGCTGCTTAACGGCTGGTTCAATAGCTAATAAAACTTCATCCTTTGGGAAATACTGATCAAAGCCTAAAATATCTTGAATCAATATGTTTTCTTCTGTTTGAAGCTGACGCTTGGCATTCTCTGCGATGGGAAAATCTAGTAAATAATGGTCACTCAATGCTTCTGTAATTTCATCGCCTGCTGTTGGTACCATTCCATAGGCAACAACAGTGCTTTTATCGGTAATGGCAATATCGGATGTACCAGCACCTATATCGACCAACGCCACATTTAAGCGACGCATCGTAGGTGGAATGAGCACGTTAATCGCTGCAATAGGCTCTAATGTTAGGGCTTCCATCTCTAAATCAGCACGCTTGAGCGCAGCAATCAACGATTCTACAACAACGCGTGGTAGGAAGGTAGCGATCACTTCAATTTGTGCCTCATCGCCTTGCTGATCAAGCAGGCTACCAATTTCCTCGCCATCTAAGCGATAATAGAGTACCGAATAGCCCACACAGTAATAATGACTAATTTTCGCATCCTCTTTTTGTTGTAAGAGCTGTTGCTGAGCTTGCTGAACAGCTTGAAGCTCTAAGCGACTAATATCTTCCTCTGTAAAAATTGGGCGATTTCGTATATTAATGGTCACGCTTGCTTGTTCTGTTTTTAAAGAGCGCCCCGCTGCCGCAACACTTACTTTTGTTAAAGGGCCATGCTTTTCTGTAAGCTCTTGTTTTATTTCGTTAATTAGTTCTGCCACATACATGACATTATGTATTTGCCCATCTACCATGGCACGTTCTTTATGCTCTTTCACTAAAATATCTTCTACATGAAAATGGTCGTTTTCTTCTTGAAGAATAATCCCGACTACTGAGCGTGTACCAATATCAAGTGCGAATAATTTAGAACTCAATGTAATCGCTTCCTTTCTTGTCATACCTGAAAACAATTTAGCGAGTTGAAGCGCTAAATTAAAAATGCGTGACATTCTGCACAACATTGATTATAATATTGCTAATATCTAAAAATGTAACATACATTTCAGAGTTCTGAAAGTGTCTGTCATAAGGAGAGGAGCAACAAAGCATGAGCCAGAAAGATTTAGAAAGCCTACGTAGTCAAATAGACGGTTTAAATTTAGAAATTCTTCGTCTAATTAACGAACGTGCAGCTGTGGTTGATGAAATTGGTAAAATTAAAGAAAAGCAAGGTGTAAATCGCTATGATCCATTACGTGAAAGACACATGCTTGATCTTATTAAGGAACACAATCAAGGGCCATTAAACCAAATGACGGTTGATTATATATTTAAGCAAATCTTTAAAACAGCTTTAAAACAGCTTGAAGCAGATAAGAAGAAGGAATTGCTTGTATCGCGTAAGAAAAAGTCTGAAGATACTGTTATTAATATTAATGGTGAATTAATTGGACAAGGTAAACCATCATTTGTGTTTGGTCCTTGTGCGGTTGAATCTTACGAGCAAGTAGCAGCAGTTGCCGCTTCTATTCAAGCAAAAGGTGAAAAATTAATTCGTGGTGGTGCATATAAACCACGTACTTCTCCATATGACTTCCAAGGCTTAGGATTAGATGGCCTTAAAATTTTAAAACGTGTATCAGAGGAATATGGTTTAGCCGTTATTACAGAAATCGTAACACCAAGCCATTTAGAGGAAGCATTAGATTATATCGATGTTATCCAAATCGGTGCACGTAATATGCAAAACTTTGAACTACTAAAAGCAGCAGGAGCTACAAATAAGCCTGTATTATTAAAACGAGGCTTAGCTGCAACAATTGATGAATTTATTCATGCAGCAGAATACATTATGTCTAAAGGCAATGAAAATATTATTCTTTGTGAGCGTGGTATTCGTACGTATGAAAAAGCAACACGTAATACATTAGATATTTCGGCTGTACCAATTTTAAAACAAGAAACACATTTACCTGTTATGGTAGATGTAACGCATTCAACAGGTCGTCGTGATTTACTATTACCATGTGCGAAAGCAGCGATTGCGATTGGTGCTGATGGTGTTATGGCAGAAGTGCATCCAGACCCATCTGTAGCGCTTTCTGACTCACAACAACAAATGGATATTCCAACATTTGACGCATTCTATGATACGCTACAAAAATTCATGAAAAATCATGAAATTCATGCGTAATGATTAACAGTACACACCGCTTGCTTACTTTGGCAGGCGGTGTTTGCTGTATCGTGACAAATTAATGGCTAGAATAGGACTATTTGTACTTGGCTTTATGTAGTTCTTCTTGAAAATGCTATGAAAATTATCGTATGATAAAGCTATTAATGGTTCGTCATCAAATCTTTATTAGTGATGAGAAGTTTTATAATAAGAACAAGGGAGGCACGTACGATGACTGTTACAATTTATGATGTTGCAAGAGAAGCAAATGTTTCAATGGCAACAGTTTCTCGTGTAGTGAACGGCAATCAAAACGTTAAGCCAGCGACACGAAAAAAAGTATTAGAAGTAATTGAACGATTAGAATACCGTCCAAACGCAGTAGCGCGAGGTTTAGCAAGTAAGAAAACAACAACAGTTGGCGTGATTATCCCAGATATTGCAAATAATGTTTATGCTGAGCTGGCTCGTGGGGTAGAGGATATTGCCACAATGTACCGTTACAATATTATTTTAGCCAATTCGGATCAACATGAAGATAAAGAGTTACAGCTACTCGATACAATGCTAGGGAAGCAGGTAGATGGTATTGTTATGATGAGTGATGAAGTGACAGAAAAAATGCAACAAACAATGGATCATTCGCCAGTGCCAATTGTACTTGCGGGCTCTGTAGATGAATCCCAAACAATCGCTACTGTGAATATTGATTATTTCCAAGCAGCCTATGAAGCAATTTCTTTACTTATCCAAAATGGTCATACACGTATCGGCTTTGTGACAGGTCCACTATCGTATACAATTAACGGAAAATTTAAACTGGCTGCCTATAAGAAGGCATTAGAGGATGCTGGCTTGCCAATTGATGAGGCCTTAATTGCCGCAGAGGAATCGAGCTATGATATGGGCTTAGAGGCTTGGGAGATACTATCTGCGCTTGATAATCCGCCCACAGCTTACTTTGCAGGTAGTGATGAATTAGCAATTGGTTTAATCCATGGAGCACAGGATGCAGGGAAAGATGTGCCAGGTGATATTGAAATTATTAGCTTTGAAAATTCAAAGCTAGCACGAATGGTTCGCCCACAGCTTACAAGTGTTGCGCTACCGCTCTATGATATTGGGGCTGTTGCGATGCGCCTGCTTACGAAATTAATGAGCAAGGAGCCTGTAGAGGATGAGGCGGTCATTTTACCGCATCGTATCGAACATCGACAATCTGTTAAAAGTAAATAATGAAATAGCAACACGTAAATTTGATGATAGCAGATTTACGTGTTTTTTTGTTGCTAGACGGATAGAAATGCGAAAGTGGTGGATAGACAGCTCAAATTGATGGATAAAAACTTAAAAGTGACGGATAGAGCCTAGACGTTGCTATGAATCCACTGAAAAAAGCCCCACAACTATTGTGAGGCTCAAGGTTAATCTCGTTTTTCATTGCGAATAATATGTAGCGCTTTTGCTAACATTTGTGCATTTTTTTCCTCAATTTCAGCTTTTCGTGGAATGGCCTCATATAAGGGACTTGGGTCTTCCCACGTTGGAATCAATGGAACGGGTGCTTCAGGCTGCCAACGATCCAGCCATGCTTGTGGCAGTGGACCGATTGGTAGTGTTTGATCTGTCATTTCTAACCATAACATTGCCCAGGCACGAGGCACTACACGCCAAATATCATAGCCCCCACCACCAACAGCTATCCATTTACCATCACAATACTCATGGGCTAATTGGTGTGCAAGCTTTGGAATTTCACGATAAATATTCATTGTGCCATGTAGATGTGTTAATGGATCAAAGTAATGAGCATCAGCACCATTTTGAGTTAATACAACATCTGGCTTGAAAAATTCAAAGATTTCACGCATGGATTGCTTATAAATATCTAGGAAACTTTCATCCTCTGTAAAAGCATCCATTGGAAAATTAAACGAAGTTCCATAGCCTTGCCCATTGCCTCGTTCAGTGATGTTGCCCGTGCCAGGGAAAAGGTAGCGACCTGTTTCATGGATGGACAATGTACAAACATTTGGGTCTTCGTAAAAGCTCCATTGCACACCATCTCCATGATGTGCATCTGTATCAACATAGAGTACACGGGCATTGTATTTTTCCTGTAAGTAACGAATGGCAACCGTACTATCATTATAAATACAAAAGCCCGATGCCCGACCACGAAAACCATGATGCAAGCCTCCGCCCAGATTCAAGGCGTGTCTTGCCTTGCCTTCCATCACATAATCTACAGCTGTTAATGTCCCACCAACAAGCTGTGCACTGGCTTCATGCATATTTTCAAAAATGGGTGTATCTTCTGTACCGATGCCATAGCTTTCGCATTGAGCTTCTGATAATTCACCATGTCCTGCTTTTTTGACAATATCAATATACTTAGGATCATGTGCCAGTAAAAGCTCTTCTTCTGTTGCTACACGTGCAGGTACAATATCGCTATCATCGAGTGCATCTATATTTTTTAATAAGTCCATTGTTAGCGTCAAGCGTTTATGATTGAATGGATGTGTATCTGAAAATTTATATCCGAGTTGTTCAGGCGAGTAAACAAAAACAGCCTTTTTCATTATAATGAAACACCTGGTAAATTAGGCCACAATACATCAAAGCCTTCTTTGCGAAGGTCTTCAATCATGACTAAAGGATTGAGTGTTTTTACTCGGATACTTAAAATTTTATTTTGTGTATTTTCAGAGTCAGGATAAACTAAGACGCTTTGGACATTGGCATGATGCTGATGAAAGATTTTAGTAATTTCAAATAAAATTCCTGGCGTATCGGATACGCGAATATCGATTTTTGAACCAGGCTCTGTAGCACCTGTTAACTCAATATAGGTATAGAGCAAATCAGTTGTTGTGACGATTCCGACTAATTTTCCCCCAGAAACAATAGGAAGACAGCCTACTTTTGATTCATAAAATGTAAGTGCTACCTCCTCAACAAAATCAAGTGGATGAGCAATCAGTGGATCCTTTACCATGATGTCCTCTACTTTTGCATGAAAAACAGGAGAGTTAGGCTCATCCTGTAATGAGGAGGGGAGGACTTCTTTAATATCACGTTCTGTAATCACCCCTAAAACATGTTGCTCCTCATCGACTACTGGTAAATGACGCACCTTTTTTTCACGCATTAGCTTGAGCGCTTCAAGCACTGTATTGCTTGGAGCTAATGTGTAAGGTGCATCATTCATAATTTCTTCTACGATCATCTATACATATCCCCCTTGTGTTGATGTTAATACATGAAACGATTGCGAAAACGTAGCTTATCAAATCTTTCCATTGTTTCAGTGGGTACACGTTTGCCTTCACGTGCCATTAAGCAGTTTGCTGGGTGTGATGTAATTTCAGGATCGTCTGTAGCAAAATACTCAAAACCTACTGAACTCATCATTTTCTCCATCATTTTACGATAATCCCAAACATTTAGACCAGTCCCCTTTAAATCCCAATGCCAATAATATTCAGTCGTAATCACAAGGTAATCCTCCATTTCATCTCCCATAAATGAAACGGCTAGCAATGATTTTCCTGCCCCTGTACCACGGTATTCTGGAATCACTTCGATAGCACCAAGTTCAATCATATTATCGATACGATCCTCTGCCCATCGTTCAAGTGGATCAGGATAGAGATAGGTCACATAGCCTACAATAATATCCTCTTTACGCATAATAACAATGCGTCCTTCAGGAAGTCCTGCAATTTCTATAATGGCTTGCTGCTGTTGCCTTGGAGGTCTAAAGGCAACTAAGCCTTCGTGGAAGGAATATGTAGCTAATTTTTCTGGAGGAACAGGTCCTTCCACATAAACAGTACCATGCTTTGTTTCCTTTGTGACAGAAAAAAAAGTTTTTTTATGTTCCATAATTACACCACCTGATTTTAATAATTACATTATAGCTGATTTCTTGCGGAAAAACGCTTATTTTTGCAAAATATACCTATATTTTTGGAAAAATAAAAATATTAGGACATTCCATCTGAATTCGTGTAAAATAGTATTATATTGCTTCTGTTATTTAACAGATGAAAGTAGTGTAAACGACGTTTTAATTGTTTTCACTATTCTAAACTGTTGTATAACAAATGCTGCATCATTATTTTCTTTGACGTCAATCATAAGGCAATAGAGGGGATTATTGTTATTTATGGCTAGCGTCAAAGGTGAATGTAAAGAAAGGGGTAGTTTTATGGGGATGAAAATGAAGGAGAAGTTAGCCGCTTTACCTGGTCAGCACCACCTAACAAATTATGAGGAAGTCGCACAAAAACATAATTGGGCTGATACAGAAAAGGCATTTAGCTGGTTTGAAACAGGTTTAGTGAATATGGCGTATGAGGCAATTGATCGCCATACAGAAACGTATCGAAAAAATAAGATCGCGCTTTATTTTAATGACGGGCAACGTAAAGAGGCATACTCTTTTAACGACATGAAAAAGCAAACAAATAAAGCGGCAAATGTTTTTAAAGCAACTACGAATCTACAAAAAGGTGATCGTCTATTTATTTTTATGCCACGTTCACCTGAACTTTATTTTTCATTATTAGGTGCATTGAAAATGGGCGTTATTGTTGGCCCGTTATTTGAGGCTTTTATGGAAGGCGCTGTCTATGATCGACTGGCAGATAGTGAGGCAAAAGCAATCGTTACAACACCAGAGCTACTTGAGCGTGTACCTTTAGCTAAATTACCAAAATTAGAACGTGTATTTTTAGTAGGTGAAGGAATAGAAGAAACAGAGCAAATATTAGATTTTAAGAAACATTTAAATAAGGCTTCAAGCCAGTTTGATATTGAATGGGTAGATCGAGAAGATGGGATGATTCTTCATTATACATCTGGTTCAACAGGTGCGCCGAAAGGGGTATTGCATGTTCATAATGCAATGATTCAGCAATATCAATCAACACAGTGGGTGCTTGATTTACGTGATGATGATATTTACTGGTGCACAGCCGATCCTGGCTGGGTAACAGGCACAGCCTACGGTATTTTCGGCCCATGGCTAAATGGTGTAACAATGTTAATTGTTGGTGGCAGATTTTCACCGCAAGCATGGTATCAAGCTATTGAGGATTATAGTGTAACGGTGTGGTATAGCGCGCCAACAGCGTTCCGTATGCTGATGGGTGCAGGCAGCGGCTTACTTGAAAGCTATGATTTATCGTCGCTACGACATGTTTTATCAGTAGGTGAGCCATTAAATCCAGAAGTAATTCGCTGGGGAGTAGAGGAGCTAGGACATCGTATACATGATACATGGTGGATGACAGAAACAGGGGCACATATGATTTGTAACTATCCTTCAATGGATATTAAGCCAGGCTCCATGGGGAAACCGCTCCCAGGTATTTATGCAACGATTGTTGATGATACGGGTGAGGAAGTACCTCCATTTACAATGGGGAACTTAGCGATTCGTCGAGGCTGGCCAGCGATGATGCGCCAAATTTGGGGCAATCCAGAGCGCTATGAATCCTATTTCTTAAAAGGTGAATGGTATGTATCTGGCGATTCTGCTTATATGGATGAGGATGGCTACTTCTGGTTCCAGGGACGTGTAGATGATGTTATTATGACGGCTGGTGAGCGTGTAGGACCATTTGAGGTAGAAAGTAAGCTACTTGAACATCCAGATGTAATAGAAGCGGGTGTCATTGGTAAGCCAGATCCAGTGCGCGGAGAAATTATTAAAGCCTTTGTAGCATTGCGTGAAGGGGTTGAACCTTCTGAGGCATTGATTGAAGATATAAGGGATTTTGTGAAGAAGGGCTTATCGGCACATGCAGCGCCACGAGAAATTGAATTTAAAGACAAGCTGCCGAAAACACGTAGTGGGAAAATTATGCGTCGTGTATTAAAGGCGTGGGAATTAAATTTACCAACAGGCGATTTATCAACAATGGAAGATTAAGAAAGAGATTGATATTTATACAATAGATGCATAAAAAGAAGGCAAGAATTCATTCGATAAGCGAAAGAATTCTTGCCTTATTTTTGTAAACATACAATGCTATAAAAGAAAGCGGTATCGTTTAAGAAAAAAATATAGATTAAATAAAAATTCAGTTGACTTAATATTTATGCAGACGTATACTATTTTTAACTTATTTCAGAGGTGAGCGCATTGAAAGTAGGTATTGTTGGAGCAACAGGATATGGTGGATTGGAGCTTATTCGATTTTTACATAATCATTCAGCTGTAGAGCAAATTGAGCTATTTACATCTTCTGAAGAGGGTGTTGTTTTTTCCTCCAAGTTTGGGCACCTTGTCCAAATTGCTGATACACCATTACAAAAAATTGATTATGATATTTTAACGCAATATGATGTTGTGTTTACAAGTACACCTTCAGGGGTAACAAGTGAGCTATTACCACCATTAGTAGGCAAAGGACCTAAACTAATTGATTTGTCTGGTGATTTCCGATTAAAGGACCCTACAAGCTATGAAACGTGGTATGGCAAAAAAGCTGCACCATTAACAAGCATTCAGCAAAGTGTTTACGGTCTAACAGAGTGGAATACAGCATCGATACAGCAGGCAACATTAATTGCAAATCCAGGCTGCTACCCAACGGCTGTGTTATTAGCATTGCTACCATTATTAAAAGAACAGCTAATTGATCCAAACTTTTTAGTCATTGACGCAAAAAGTGGTATTTCAGGAGCTGGTAATAAGCCATCACAAGCAACGCATTTTAGTGAAACAAATGAGAACTTTTCGATTTATAAAATGAATACGCATCAGCATATCCCTGAAATTGAACAGGCTATTTCGATGTTTGCGGATGTAGATACAACCATTACATTTAATACACATTTAGTGCCGATGACGCGGGGAATTTTAGCAACAACCTATGCACCTGTCTTACCGGGTATTACTGAGGAACAATTAGTGGCTTGCTTACAGACAGCCTCTGAAAAACATCCATTTGTTCGAGTTGTAACAGATAGTAATAGCTTAGCAACTAATCGTGTAAAGGGCTCTAATTATTGCGATATTTTAGTGAAAGTGGATAGCCGTACAAACCGTGCCACAATTGTTAGTGTTATTGATAACCTTGTGAAGGGCGCAGCGGGACAAGCAATCCAAAATATGAACGTTCAGTTTGATTTACCACAAACAACAGGACTAGATGTTGTACCGTTCTTTATTTAGCAACTGTGATTTTTCAATTGAAGGAGGAAATGGAATGACCATGACGACATCCACAAATAGTATGAAAAAATTATCAAGTAAAAATATTGTTTCACCAAAAGGCTTTAAGGCAGCAGGATTACACTGCGGTTTAAAGCATAAAAAAAAGGATTTAGCGCTTTTAGTAAGTGATGTTCCAGCTAGTGTTGCAGGTGTTTTTACAACAAATGCTGTGCAGGCAGCACCATTAAAAGTAACCAAAGAAGTGGTTTACACAACACAAAAAATGCAGGCGATGATTGTGAATTCTGGTAATGCAAATGCCTGCACGGGTAAACAAGGCTTGCAAGATGCACAAGCAATGCAACAACTCACGGCTGAAAAATTAGGGATTGCCGCAAATTTAGTAGGGGTTTGCTCAACAGGCGTAATTGGGGAAATCATGAAGATGGAACCAGTAACAGCAGGTATTCAAAAGCTAGAGCCAAAGGATAGTTTAGAAAGTGCCATTGATTTTGCACAGGCTATTTTAACAACAGATACGGTGATGAAAAACACAAGCTACAGTACGACTGTGGATGGCAAAGAAGTGATTATTGCTGGTGTAGCCAAAGGGTCAGGCATGATTGAGCCGAATATGGCAACGATGCTTGGTTTTATTACAACAGATGCCAATATTGAAACAGATGTTTTACAAAAAACACTTGTTGATATTACGAATTTAACATTTAATGCGATTACAGTGGATGGAGATACATCTACAAATGATACGGTTGTTGTTTTGGCAAATGGCTTAGCGGGCAATGCTACGCTAACACCTGAACATCCAGATTGGCATCATTTCTACTATACATTGAAAACAGTAGCGGAAGATTTAGCAAAAATGATTGCAAAAGATGGCGAAGGTGCAACAAAGCTAATTGAAGTAGAAGTTGAAGGGGCTGTGTCAGACGAGGAGGCACGTAAAATTGCTAAATCCGTTGTTGGCTCACCACTTGTTAAAACTGCTGTATTCGGCTGTGATGCCAACTGGGGACGTATTATTGCGGCAGTAGGGTATAGTGGTGCAACAGTTGATCCAGATAAAATTACCATTCAAATAGGCGGCGCTACAATGGTTGAAAATGGAGAGCCAGTGCCTTTCTCAGAGGATGAGTTGATTCAAATATTAAAAATGCATGAAGTAAAAATCTATGTGTCCCTTGGTATTGGTGAAGGTAAGGGGCATGCTTGGGGATGTGATTTAACATATGACTACGTTCAAATCAATGCATCATACCGCTCATAAACGTATGGTTATTAAGCTTGGAGGCAGTACGTTGGAGGGCTTGAATGAAGCTTTTTTTGAAAACTTTAAAGGGCTTCAAGAAAGTGGTGTAGAGCTTATTATTACTCATGGTGGCGGCCCTGCCATTAATCGTGAACTAGCTGCTCAAGGCATTACGTCACATACGTTAAATGGTATACGCGTGACAACTAAAGACGCTATGGAAGTTGTCCAGTCAACGCTAATAGGGAAAGTAAATCCAGCATTAGTTCATGAATTAACAAGCGCTAATATTACAGCAATTGGCTTAAATGGCTTTGACGGTCAGCTAATGGTAGCAGATTTTTTAGATAAAGATACCTATGGCTATGTGGGCGCTGTTCAAGCTATCAACACAGCATTGCTTGAGGCGCTCTTACAAGCAGGCATTGTTCCTGTGATTGCCTGTGTTGGAGCCAATACAGAAGGACAGGCTTTAAATATTAATGGGGATACAGTCGCAAGTGAAATAGCATTAGCGGTAGGAGCAGATAGTCTATTGCTTGTAACAGATGTGAGTGGTATTCGTATTGAGGATGAATATCAAGCAACAGCTACACCCGCCTTAATTGAACAATGGATAGAGGAAGAGCATATATATGGAGGGATGATCCCAAAAGTACAAGGTGCTCTTGATTGTTTACATGCAGGTATTCCATCTGTACAAATTGTAGGAGAAGCGTTAGTAGGGACAACAATTATCACTTCAAGTTCTTCATAATATATAAGCTCTTGAAGTATAGTGTGATAAGAAAAGCATTTTAAATAATGGTGGAGATGATAAAATGAGTGCTTTATTTGGAAACTATGGGCAACGTCGCGCACAAATTGTGAAAGGGCAAGGAACGATTGTAGAAGATGCTGCGGGCAAGCAATACTTAGATTTTACAAGTGGCATTGCTGTTGTAAGTCTTGGTCATGCCCATCCAGCTATTGTGCAGGCAGTACAAGCGCAAAGTGAAAAGCTTTGGCATATATCCAACCTTTTTGATATTCTTGGTCAGGAAAAGGTAGCCCAACAATTAATCGCTAATACACATTTTGCTCATGCCTTTTTTTGTAATAGCGGAGCAGAGGCTAATGAAGCCGCGATTAAATTAGCGCGTAAGCATACAGGCAAACATCATATGATTACATTTGAAAAATCATTCCATGGTCGTACATTTGGAGCAATGTCTGCGACAGGTCAAGGCAAAATACATAATGGCTTTGGACCACTTGTTGAAAAGTTTACGATTTTACCATTTAATGATGTTGCGTCATTGGAAGCCGCGATAGATGACTCTGTCGCAGCTATTATGCTGGAGATGATTCAGGGAGAAGGTGGCATTCATAATGTTACGCCAGCATTTGCAGCAGCTATTGCAAAGATTTGTGATGAGAAAGGGATTTTACTGATTGTTGATGAGGTACAAACAGGTATTGGACGTACAGGAACACGCTACGCCTTTGAGCAAACGGTATTAAAGCCACATATTATTACATTGGCAAAGGGCTTAGGTGGTGGCTTCCCTGTTGGCGCTATGCTTGGGGTAGCAGACCTTTATTCGACATTTAGTCCAGGTACACATGGCACTACATTCGGAGGTAATCCTCTTGCTATGAGTGTGGCGGAGGCTGTGTTAAGCCATGTTTTTGAGCCAGTATTTTTACAGCAAGTTCAAGACAAGGCTGCCTATTTTATGGAACAATTAACAACACAGTTACCTTCTCATTATACGCTTCGAGGACAGGGTCTATTATTAGGCATTGACTGTGGTGACACAGAGGTGGCCTCTTTGATTGCAACAGCAGAAGACAAAGGCTTATTGCTAGTAAGCGCAGGGCCAAATGTTATTCGTCTTTTACCACCATTAACAGTAACAAAGGAAGAAATCGATAAGGCTGTAGCTATTTTAAAGACCATTTTACCTTAATGTATAAAGAATCTGCTGGTTATCTAGCAGATTCTTTATGTTTTAGCGCATTATTGAAACTGCTTTACTAAGGTTGTTACTAATTCAGGTAGCCACTCATGGAGCTGACTAAAGGTAAATCCTGCTGTAGTTGCTTTTGTATTTGACATATACCAATGGGCAGGAACATTATAAGGTGATTGGGATGCCTGATCACCGCCAACAAGAGCAATTTTCGCCTGCTTACCACTGGCTTGTTCAATAAGCGCAATTAATTCCTTTAATGAAATTGTACCGTTTGCTGTTGCATTGTAAGGGCCTTCAATTGGATACATTCCAGCAAAGTATAAAAATGCGGCAGCCTCTTTGTCTGTAATATAGCTCATTTGTGCATCAATATTGGTTACAGTGATAGGCTTGTTGTGTAAAATACGCTCAATATGAACATGTAAACGTCGTGTATAATCATCCTCACCCATTACAATTGGAAAGCGTACAGTAACAACAGGAAATGTAGCCTTTTGATATAAAACAGCCTCTGCTTGTCGTTTTCCCTCACCATAGGAGAAATCTTCACGCTGTCCCATACGAATTGGATAATGGAATGGGTCGAAGTCTTCCTCTTTTTTTATTTTGCCATCCACCTCGTAGGTTGCCAGTGTAGAAGTGAAGATAAGCTTTTTTGTTTTCCCCTTTAATACCTCACAAATAACCTGTGCTTCGTTTGGAGAATAGCAAATATTATCATAGACAATATCCCATGTTGAATTAACAAGTGCTTGTGCTAATGCCTCGCTATTATTGCGATCAACAATGAATTGCTGTACATTTGAGCCGAACGGATGCTTCGTTTGACCACGCGTTAAAATGGTAACATGATGCCCCTCTTGAAGACAGAGCTCCACTAGCTTTTGACCAAAAAAGCGTGTACCTCCTAAAACTAATATATTCATGATATGCCCACCTCTTTAAAATAGTAGTCCTCTCTATCATGACAAAAAAATCAACCTACTACAATTTAAAGATGAAATGTAGTAGGTTATCTTAGTTCAGCAAATTCTTTTTGTATCGAAAGCGAAGCGTCAGCAATAGATACAGAAAACTTCTTCCTCTGTACTAAATTTAGCCATAGAAAAACTGCACCTGCCAATTGTTAGATGTGTCTAACAATTGGGATGCAGTTTATACGCTGGGGCGTAATTGATTGTTATTGAGTTGGTGTATCAGTAGGAGGAGGGGGGCTGGTATTTCCTCCGTTTGATCCTTCTTCAGGATTAGCTGTACCACCATTTCCATTGTTATTGCTAGGGTTTGAGCCATTGCCATTATCACTAGACCCATTGCCATTTGTAGAGCCGTTACCATTCCCTTCAGTGTCACCTTCATTACCCTCAGCAGGTGGTGGTGTTTCTTGATCTGGCTCTTGTTCTTGTTCCTCTTCACTTTCTTCTGGCTCAGGCGTGTTTTCACTACCGCCTGTAGAAACAACATTAGATTGCGCAGAGGTTAAACCTGTAATATCAACAGCGACAACAACATAGGCTTGTCCACTAGCAACAGTAATGCTTTGTGTTGACTCCAAGACAGAGGTTACTAATGTTTTGCCCCCATTTGTTACATTGTAAATGCGATAGCCTACAACGTCATTGGATGAACCTGACCAAGACAATCTTGAGCCATTAATCGAAGCACTTACAGCCGCTGGTGGGCTACTATCTGCTGGGAAATCCGCTGCTGATACAGATGACGTAGATAGTGATGAATTTTTCGGTAATAGGCTTGCAGGGTTCCCACCAAGTCTTCCTAACATTCGTTTAATAAAGTCTTGGTTAAGACCTACACCACCAGAGCGTACAAATTCAGCAGGTGTACTTGATAGCGCATTATATGTTTTTCCTTTAATTGTTACAACGCTGCCGCTTCCAGAGCCAAAGCTATTATCTGGCTGTGACGGGACAAAGACCTTCGCATTAAATAAATCTGAGCGTACAAGGCCAGCGTTTGCACAAGCTGCAGAAGGTGCTAAGCCTGAAATACCACAGAATGAAGCAGTGATGACATTTGGCGGTCTCGCAAAGCTTGTTGCTGGATCAATAAATTGTGGATCCACATCGTAAACAGCATTCATCAGTGTTGCCCATAGTCTATTAACACGAACACTAGGCTGTGAATACGTATTATTAAATGCATATAAGGTACGTGGCTGATCGTAGCCCATCCAAACACCAAGAGAGATATTCGGATTATATCCTACTAACCACACATCTTTATAATCTTGAGAAGTACCTGTTTTTGCAGCGAAATCAGAGGAGAATTTCAATGAATTTCGTGCAAGTGTACCCGTTCCTTGTGTTAAAACATCACGTAGCATATCTGTAATGATATACGATGTTTCTGGACTAAACACTTGGGTAGGTGCTACCTCATGCTGATAAATGATATTGCCATCTTGATCTTCAATTCGATCAATCATATAGGAATCAATAAACTGTCCACCATTTGCAAAGGTTGCAAAGGCATTTGTATTTTCTTCAACAGTTACACCTTCATGTAAAGCACCAATACCTGTTGCAAGGTTTGTGAAATCATCAGGATGTAATTTGCTGAAGCCCATTTTGACTAATAGATCAGCAGGACGTCTATTTAAAATGTCATTATATAAACGTAATGCTGAAATATTTTGAGAGTCTGCTAAAGCCTCACGCGCAGGAATAATCCCTCGTTCATCACTTGCAATATAGTTACTTGGACTCCATGAACCGATGGAGAATCTTACGTCAACTAAGGGGCTACCTGCACCAATTACACCATATTCAATCGCTGGTGCATAAACAAGTAGTGGCTTCATTGTAGAACCATTCGAACGATAAGCTTGTGTGGCATGGTTTACTTGTGTTGTTTTAAAATCTCGTCCACCGACAAAGCTTAAAATTCGACCTGTTGTGTTTTCAATTAAAATACTACCTACCTGTACTGGCATTTCGATATCAGTTTCCTCACCAGTTACAGGGTCCTTGCCTTTTCCAGTATACGTATGACCATAATATTGGAAGTTTTGCGCTGCTTTTTGCATAGCATCGTACATATCTTTATTAATCGTTGAATAAATACGATAGCCCTTCGAACGAACATCACGATCAGCTAAGATTCTATACTTTTCCCTTAGTTTCTTTTCGGATTTTAAACGCTCTGGATCAATACCATCCTCTTGTGCTAGTTTTTCTGCAATAATATCTATTGCACGACTTTCAAGCTCATATGTAAGCCATGGATAACGATCCTCCGCACGCATTTCTGGTCCGCGGAAATCGGCAGTAATATCGTAGTCGAGCGCTGCTTGATATTGTGCATCATCAATATAACCAGCTTCTTTCATGCGGTAAAGCACTGTTTTCATACGATCAATACCTGGTTGTAAAGCTTCCTCACTTTTTAGCTCACCTGTATTTGTAAATGGTGTATAGGCAAATGGAGCTTGTGGAATACCAGCTATGTATGCTGCCTGCGGAAGTGATAGCTCTTTCGCTTTGATGCCAAAAATCCCTTCAGCGGCTGTTTCAATACCTGCAATATTTCGACCTGATGAGTTACGACCATATGGAATAATATTTAAGTAAGCCTCTAATATTTCCTCCTTTGTCATAAAATGCTCTAAACGCATCGCAAGTAAAATTTCCTTTGCTTTACGTTCATAGGATACTTCATTTGTTAATACTTGGTTTTTAATAAGCTGTTGTGTTAGAGTAGAGCCACCTGTCTGTGTAGCAGAGTTTGTGACATCTTGTAATAATCCGCGGATAACCGCTTTTGGTACGATGCCATTATGCTCGCGAAAATATTCATCCTCTGTTGCAAGAACAGCATTGATAACATCTGGTGCAACATTGCTAAGTGAAGTTTCACGACGATCTAAATCTGTACGTAGTTTCCCAATATAAATATCATTAGCAAAATAAATCTCACTGGTTTCCTCATAGCTAAAAATTTGATTTCGCAACTCTTCTTTTGAGCGTAATGGCTCATCTTTCACAAGAGAAGCAAAATAACCAGCACCAACTGAACCGACAAATACAGTACCAACCAATGCGAAGACTAAAAATAGTAAAAATAAGTTCCAGGTAACACTACCTGAAATGCGTAATCTCTTCATCCATGTTCGTTCTAGTAATTCATCGATCTTTGCATTGATTTGTTGAATCTTATCTTTCAATGTATCGACCTCCTAAAATCTTGTTTATTATAGCACATATTGTTTTAGTAGGAACATAGTTATTGACTTTGAAAAAGATTCGTATAGAATAATGTGTATAGTTTTCTAGTGAGGAAGAGCTTGCAGTAGTATCTATACTCCCTGTTTAGAGAGCCAGTGGTTGGTGAAAACTGGTCATAGTGTAGAAACGAATTACGTGCTTGGAGCTTAGACGTGCGCGCCTGCGATAAAGGCGGTTGAATGAAGTGGAAGATGGTAGACACATCTTCAAGCTGGGTGGTACCGCGTTAATTGTCGATTTAACGTCCCTGCATGCAATTGTTTGCGTGTAGGGACTTTTTTTATCTTATTTGCAATTCAAGCCCCTACACGTGATAAAGTTCAACCATTTTAGGAGGAATCAAGATGACAAACGAATTATTACAAGATTTAGAGTGGCGTGGCTTGCTTTACCAACAAACAGATGCGGAAGGTATGGCTAAATTATTAGAGGAGCAATCCGTTTCTCTATACTGTGGCGTAGACCCAACGGCAGATTCTATGCATATTGGACATATTGTTCCTCTGTTAACATTACGTCGCTTCCAAAAAGCAGGCCATCGTCCAATTTTACTTGTTGGTGGTGCAACAGGAATGATTGGTGATCCATCTGGTCGTTCTGAAGAACGTCAATTACAAACGGTAGAGCAAATTGATAAAAATGTTCAAGGTATCCGTAGTCAATTAGAGCGTATTTTTGATTTTGCAGAAGACGGTAATGGTGCACAGCTTGTCAATAATCGTGACTGGATTGGCAATATGAACACAATTGAGTTTTTACGTGATTACGGGAAATTAATTAATGTGAATTACATGCTCGCAAAGGATACAATTGCTTCACGTCTTGATACTGGTATTTCGTTTACAGAGTTTGCGTATACATTAATTCAAGGTATTGATTACAATCATTTATACAATCACTACAATTGCCGTATTCAAGTAGGTGGCTCTGATCAATGGGGTAATATTACAACAGGCTTAGAGGTTATTCGCAAAACACATGAGGAAGAAACAAAAGCCTTTGGGATTACAATTCCTTTAGTGACAAAAGCTGATGGTACAAAATTTGGTAAAACGGCAGGTGGTGCAGTATGGTTAGATGGCACGAAAACATCACCATACGAGTTCTACCAATTCTGGATCAATGCTGCGGATGCGGATGTTGTAAAATACTTAAAAATCTTTACATTCCTTTCTCGTGAGGAAATTGAAGCATTAGCTGTTTCTGTAGAGGAGGAGCCGCATTTACGGAAGGCACAAAAGGCACTTGCTGAGGAAATGACACGTTTAATTCACGGACAAGAAGCATTAGAGCAGGCAATTCGTATTACAGCTGCCTTATTCTCAGGCGACCTAAAAGCTCTTTCAGCGGAAGAAATGAAGGATGCTTTTAAAGATGTTCCTTCTATTGAAATGGCAAAAGAGGATAAAAACATTGTGGACCTTCTTGTAGAAGCGGGTATTTCATCATCAAAACGCCAAGCACGTGAGGATGTATCAAATGGTGCAATTAGTGTAAACGGTGAAAAGGTAACAGATTTACAATACGTAGTAGATGGCAAAGATCGCTTAGAAGATGCATTTAGCATTATTCGTCGTGGTAAGAAAAAATACCATATGGTGAAATTTGGCTAAATACAATACGAAAAACAACATCCCGCATGTATATTGTGGGATGTTGTTTTTTATAAGAAGCTTGGATATTCTATATGCTTATATGCCTTGGGATGTAATAGTTTTGCAAGCTTAATGGCCCCTTCAATAAGGCGGGGAGAAGGGCGACAATAAAGCCATTCCTCCATGACATATAGCTGTTGCCTTTGGATGGCATGCAACTCCTTGGCATCTGGACGCTTTAAGACATGGGCTGGCTTTATACGTTCAATAGCAACACCAACCCAAGCCAGCATAATATAATCAGGCTTACGCTGTACCACATCTGCCCAATCCGTTTGGACACTGGCCAATTCTACATCCTGAAAGAGATTGATACCGCCGGCGATTGCACTAATTGCTGTGAGCCAATTAATGTTGCCGGGGGTAAAAATAGGGTTTGGCCACCATTCCCAATAAAGCGTGGGCTTATCTGTAATTGTTTGTGCAATGTGCTGCATGCTGTCAATCGTTTGTAAATATTCCTGCACAACAGCTTGTGCACGCTGCTCCATATTGCAAACCTTACCAAGTGTAAGAAGGTCTTGCGCGATTTCGTCCAAGGAGTTTGCGTTAAACACAATATGTGGAATGTTTCGTTCTTTCAATGCTTGAATATTTTTTTCCATGCCCGGTACACTCAAAGAGGCAAGCACAAGATCAGGCTGCAATGCTTCGAGTGCATCCATATCAATCGATAAATCAGGACCAAGCTGTGGTAAATTTTTCACTGCTTTAGGCCAATCAGAAAAATCATCCACACCAACAAGCTGATCGACTAGCCCTAAATAGGCGACAAGCTCTGTATTACTAGGACAAATTGAAATTAAACGCATAGGCTATCTCCTATCCTTTTTTAAGAAAAGTATAACGGGAGTTAGCTCTATAGACAATGAGCTTATCGTTACATAACATAGAAAAAGGTGGAGAAAATTTCCCCACCTAGAACATAACTCTATTAAGAAAGTGCTACAGCTTCAAGCGACTGCTCTTTCTTTGCAACAGGACCCATTGCACTTTTAATAATTTGTTTAATATCTTCTAATGTTGCTTTACGAGGATTTGTTTCTGCACAAACATCTAATAGCGCATTTTTCGCTAATGTTTCAATATCCTCATCTTTTGCACCTAATTCACGGAAGCCGCTAGGAATGTTTAAATCCTTAGACAGCTTTTCAATCGCTGTAATTGCTTTTTCAGCAGCCTCACGCTTACTTAAGCCCTCTACATTTTCGCCTAATAATTCAGCAATACGAGCAAAGCGCTCTGTACGTGCTGTTACATTAAAGCGGCAAACATGTGGCAGTAAAATAGCATTACATACACCATGTGGTAGATTATAGAAGCCGCCTAGCTGATGAGCAATTGCATGGACATAGCCAAGCGATGCATTATTAAATGCCATACCCGCTAAAAATTGCGCATATACCATTTGCTCACGAGCCTCTAAATCAGTGCCATTCGCATAGGCACGTGGTAAATATTCAGGGATCAGTTGAAGTACCTTTTCAGCACATGCATCCGTAATCGGTGTTGCATTTGTCGAAACAAATGATTCAATAGCATGTGTTAATGCATCAATACCCGTTGCTGCAGTAAGTGCAGGTGGTAAACCAATCATTAGCTCTGGATCATTAATGGATAGTAAAGGTGTTACATGCTTATCCACAATCGCCATTTTTACTTTACGTGCTGTATCTGTAATAATTGTGAAACGAGTCATTTCACTTGCAGTACCAGCAGTTGTATTGATCGCAATATACGGTACAAGTGGATTTTGAGATTTATCAACACCTTCATAATCATGAATGCGTCCACCATTCGAAGCAATAAGTCCGATAGCTTTTGCTGCATCGTGTGCACTGCCTCCTCCAAGAGATACAATGGAATCACAATTTTCTGCATGGTACACTGCAACTCCATCTTCCACATTTTGATCTGTTGGATTTGGCTCGGCTTTCGGGAAAATTGCTACATCAATTCCAGTAGCTGTAATGATGTTTGCAATTTGTTGAGAAAGGCCTAATTTGTGTAAGCCCTCATCTGTTACGATTAATGTCTTTTTTACTTCTAAATCATTTAAGCGATTACCAACTTCTTGAATTGCTCCAGCTCCAAATAAGTTTGTTTTCGGCATAACAAATTGCTTTAGAACGTCTGACATATGTCCAACCCCTTTAAAATTATTATTGCTTGAATGATGGTGAACCACCTTTCGCAATTTATCGTAGTCTATTTTTCAGTAAGCATCAACTCAAATTTTTATCAAAAATAAGAATTTAAATAGTGTATTATTTTACAAAAAAATTAGCGCATTAAAAAACTCTTTTAGCAAAGAGTTACATGAATTTATTGGTTGATAAATGTTTTACTATAAAAGTAAAATATATTTTTTAGAAAACAGTTGTATTTTGAGGTGCTTCTGAATAGTACATAATTGATATTTGGTTTTTAATGTTAAGGTGGTGGATAAAGGGTGATGATTGCTATTTTACAGTACAAAAATGTATTATATTTTATGAAATTTTTATAACAAAATGGTGACTATTATTTTGATAGTTGAAGGAAATGAAAATAATGCGGTGAAAATTATTAACAATAAAATAAACCTTCAATCAGCGGGATATAAATATAGGATAAAACAAAAACCTCACAAACACTTGGAAATCCAAGGTTGTGAGGTTTAAGAAGCTGAAGAATTTGATTAACGAGAGTAGAACTCTACGATGAATGCTTCGTTGATTTCAGCTGATAATTCAGAGCGCTCTGGAAGGCGAGTGAATGTACCTTCTTTTTTGTCAGCATCAAATGTTACGTAGTCAGGTACGAAGTTGTTTACTTCGATTGCTTCTGCTACAACAGCAAGGTTTTGAGATTTTTCACGAAGAGAAATCGTTTGACCTGGTTTTACGCTGTATGATGGAATATCAACGCGTTTGCCATCGACTAAGATATGGCCATGGTTTACTAATTGACGAGCTCCACGACGAGTACGAGCTAAACCTAAACGATAAACTAAGTTATCAAGACGAGTTTCAAGAAGAATCATGAAGTTTTCGCCGTGTACACCTTTCATTTTACCAGCGCGGTTAAATAGTGTACGGAATTGACGTTCGTTCATACCATACATATGACGAAGTTTTTGTTTTTCTTGAAGTTGTAAACCGTATTCTGATAATTTTTTACGTTGGTTTGGACCGTGTTGACCTGGTGCGTAAGGGCGTTTTTCGATTTCTTTACCTGTACCGCTTAGTGAGATACCAAGACGACGTGATAATTTCCAAGATGGACCTGTATAACGAGACATATTGTTGTCTCCTCCTTTAAATTTGGTTTTTTTGTTGTAAAACAAAAACCAGTAGTACCCATTCTTATACGCATTTTATTTTCATGTATTTTCGCCTATGCAGCCGTTAGGTTACACAATACACCATCTATTTTCCATTGTTGAAAATCATTGTTGTGGTTAAAATAGAGGAATAAAATACAATTATAAGCTTATACCACTGCTGCGTTTATTTTACACAACCTCCATTGTAACTGTTTGAGACATGTACGTCAATTATTAGTATTGATATTTTTTTTACTTATATTATAGTAGGAAATTCCTCACTGTTCATGTTTCCACAATTACAATAGGGTTAATGCTATGTTGTAGAAGTTAAAATATAAAAGTAAGGAGAATTACATAGTCAAAATGACACAAATTATGTATAATATATTATAAGTTAATAGTAATTGATTTGTACGTTATATAGAAAAGGTGATTTCATGACAGACCATTTACAAACGCTAAAATCTATAAAATCTGATGTTTTGAGCTTGTGGGTGAGTTCTAATGAAGAACAAGCTAGTTTTAATGGGTATTTTTATTCATTTAAACAGTGTCTAAAGAAGCGCTTAAAAATTGATAATGCTGCTTTTCTTAGTTTTGAAGGTAATTCTTTAATACCTATTGAAGAAATGGCTTCATTAACAATTGAAACAAAGTTAAATGCTGTGTCATGGCTAATGATTGAAGCTAATTTTTATCAACAGAAAATAGTAAAAATCCCCTATGTATTGAAAACAAACCAAGCTTATTCCATGATGACAGATATGGTGCTTTTCCAAGTAGAGGGTAAAAACCCTATTGGTGTATTACTTGTGGAGGCAACAGAGTCTTGGACAGACTTTATGGCCTCTAGTTATGGCGAAGAATGTATAGAAATATTAACAAAAGTTCTTCAAACAATGAAAGATAATTTAGAACTAAAGATAAATGAAGATCAATACAGAAAGCTATATAACGTGACGGATTTATTTCATTCAACAATGGATATTGATGTAATTTTAGAAAACGTTTTAAAAAATATTAAGGATAATTTTCCAGAGTTTAATGTAGAGCTTATACTATCGAATGATCAAGATCGACATACAACTATTGATATTAAGCTTTTTGATTATTTATCAGAAAGACCTGCTACAGTTGAGGCATTTGTATCAGGAGAGCTAACCACAGAGCTTGCGAGTGATTTGAATTGTCGTTTATTAAATGCGCCTATTAAGGGCAGGCAAGCAATTTACGGCATATTGCAAGTAAGTGCACCAACGACATACCTTTTTTCCACAACTGAAAAGGATTTTGTGCGGATGCTTGCACAAGCATCAGGAAATGCACTGGAAAATGCAAAGTTATACCATCAATCACATCGCCTCGTTAGTGACTTACAACTTATCAATGAAACATCACATCGTCTAAATATGCGGCTTGACGTTTATGAAATGTTACTTTTCCTACAAAAACAATTATTGAAATCTTTTCAACCAATGGAAGTTTGTTTTGCGTTTAAAAAGAATGATACCTTTGAAGTGGCAAATGCTAGTACACCATTGTTTAGCTCTGAGGAGGGTCAAATCTATATCAAGCATGTTGAGCAGCATTTTGAGCATACAAATGACCCGCTGTTTATTGCCGATTTTAGCCGATTAACCCCTAAGCAAATTAATTACCGTTCAATCATGGCCATTCCTATTTTAATGGAAGAAAAAATAAATGGCTTTAGTATTGTGTTGCACAAAGAACCATATTTCTTTTCGTTTGATAGCTTTAAATTAATGCAGTCGCTTATTCATCACTCATCATTAGCCATTGCCAACTCGATTTTACGAACACAGCTTCAGGAAATGGTGGATTTAGACCATTTAACAAAACTTTATGCTCGCAGTTATTTAGATCAATTTGTAGAAAAGTCACTTGAATGTGATCAATCAGGCATGTTTTTATTGATGGATATTGATAATTTTAAACGTGTTAATGATACGTATGGTCATCAAGTTGGTGACAATATTCTTGTGCAAATTGCAATACAGTTAAAAGAAACAATTGGTGATCGTGGTATTTGTGCACGATGGGGTGGGGAAGAGATGTCTGTCTATGTACCCAATATACAGGAGAAAGAGGCATTGGAATTGGCAGCAGCCATTGTAGAGGTCATGCCTAAAGCTACTAATCCGCAAGTAACCATTTCAGCAGGATTGATTATGTGGGATGAGCGGGATCGACCAGCATTCCAATCTGTCTTTTTACATGCAGATACGGCTTTGTACGAAGCAAAGAATAGCGGAAAAAATCGTTTTTGTGTTCACAATGGTTCCTTTCACCCCAATTCCTAACATAACTACATCAAATAGTGATAATACCATAAATGATTCGCCCTGAAATGACAATAAACAACATTTCAGGGCAATTTTTAATGGTGAAAGCTAGTCTAAAAATGTGTAAGCAATGTTTTGACAAATAGCTCTAAACCTTCTTGATCTTCTTTAGAGAAGCGGTTGACGATTGGACTATCAATATCCAGCACACCAATAATCTCTTTATGCTTTATCAACGGTATAACAATTTCTGATTGTGAAGCTGCATCACAGGCAATATGTCCTGGGAAATCATGCACATCTTTCACAATAATTGTTTCTTGCTTGGCAATAGATGTTCCACAAACACCGCGACCGACTGGAATTCTTACGCAGGCAGGTAGACCTTGAAATGGTCCTAAAACGAGCTCGTTTTGCTGTAAAAGATAAAATCCTACCCAATTAATATTTGGTAAAAACTGATTTAGCAGGGCAGTGGCATTGCTTAAATTTGCAATCCGATCTGTTTCACCTGTTAGCAGCGCATCTAGCTGCTTAGATAATGTAACATATTGGTCAGCAATGGACCCATTATAATTAATTTGTGTAAACATATAAGCACCTCATTTAGTTATTATTTATCTTGGTTCAGTGAGTGTCCAAACGCTCACTGAACCAAGATAAAAGCCTCAGCAGATATACCTGACGCTAGCGCTTTCGGTACAGAAAACATTGTGGCGGATTTTTGAGAGGAGCTTTTCGAGTGAACTCAAAAAAATCCGAACGCAATTACGCTAGGGCGTAATTGATTGTGGTAATAGTACATGGTAATGTTGATGTAAATCATCGGCAGTATGGGCATCTGAACCAAATACATATGGCAATTCAATGGCTTGACAATACTTCATAAAAGATAATGGTGGATACGACTCCTGACAATATTTTTTACTAAGCCCAGCACTATTGAAGTCCAGCTCATAGCCTGCTTGCTTGATAGCATCTAAGACTTCCTGAATACGCATAGTGTCATTTATTTGTTTACCATGAGCTAGCTGAAATTTATGAATAAGTGATGGATGCCCGATTCGTTTTGGCTTGTATAAACCTAAGTCTGCTTTAATCGATTGTAGAACAGTATCATAATACAAATGATAAACCTGTTCAACAGAGCCAACTTGTTGTGAAAAATCGATAAAGTTTTCGGGTGAAAAGTCGATACATGTATAGGTATCCTGCCATTGTAAAAAATGGACAGATAAAATAGCATCATCTAAAAAATGCCCATACGTGTCAAGAAATTGACGAGTTTCCTGTTCAAAGCCTATGATATAATCAACCTCTAGCCCAATTCGGATGCGAATATCTTGTGCATATTGCTTTTTTAGGCATTGCAGCTCCTCAAAGTAAGGCAAAAGCTGATCTAGATGCATCCCGCTGTCTTGCTGTGGGGTAGGGTCAACAAAATTTTTAGGTAATGGGGCATGCTCTGTAAATGTTATGTCTGTAAATTGAGAAGAAATTGCTTTTTCAATATATTGAACAAATGAATCCGAACTGCCATGTGGACAATGAGGACTATGTATATGCCCATCGCGTTTCATAATGTACCACTCCTTTAGCTCTATAGTTGTGCTATTAAATATTTTAAAATAGCAAAAAAACAGTTTTCTGTAAAACACTTAAATTTTAGTACAAAAGGCGAAAGTATAGTATATAATAAATACAACTAGCCAATTCGTTTATTGTAGAATAGGGGGCTTACGATGGAGTATATCATCATTCCGATTATCCTACTATTAATTTTAGCCATAGTGGGATTTATGATGCGAAGAAAACATGTTGCAATTATTGCAAAACTTGAACATGAAAAATTACAAATTCAACATAAACCTATTAATGAAGAAATTTCAAAAGTCAAATCTTTAAACATGAACGGTGAAACGGAAGAAATGTTTGAGCGATGGCGTAATATTTGGGATGAAGTCATCGATGTACATATGACAAAAATTGATTCATTACTATTTGATGCTGAGGATCAAATTAATCGACTTCGCTTTAAAAAAGCGACGTTAATAGAGCGCGAAATAGAGGATTATATTCAAAAGTGTGACCAAGATAAAGATAAAATTTTAGAAGAACTGAATGAATTAATTGGCAGCGAAGAAAAAAATCGAATTGAAATTGAGCAGTTAAAAGAATATTATCGTTCCGCAAGAAAAACATTGTTGGCCCACCAGCATTCATTTGGTGTAGCATTGCCTGCACTTGAGAAAAAGCTGGAAGGATTTGCTCAAAAGTTTGATGAGTTTGATGTTCTTACAAATGAAGGAAACTACCTACAAGCGCGAGAAATCGTTATTAGCTTAAACCAAGAGTCACAGCAAATATTTGATTATATTAATGATATTCCAACGATTTTAACGGAACTACAAGTAAAGCTTCCAGGGGCAGTGCAAGAATTGCGAAATGGTCAGCGTGAAATGGAAGATCAATCTTATTATTTACAGCATTTAGAGCTAACGGAAGCATTAAATAAATATGAAAAAGAATTTGCTTCCTTGAAAAATGATTTAGCAGAGCTTAAATTAACGGTTGTGAAGCCTCGCGTAGCTGAAATTAACGAAGAAATCGACCATTTTTATGATTTACTTGAAAAAGAGGTTATTGCGAAAAATTATGTTGATCAAAACTGTGATCGCTTATTAAGCTCCATTACAAATATTATTGCTTCCACTAAATTAGTTGGTGAGGAAGCAGCTTATGTACAGCAAAGCTATCGTCTAAACGAAAAGGATGCGGAAATTCCAAAAGCAGCTCTTAAGCAGTTGGAGGCATTGCAACGTCGCTATGATCTATTAGCCATGCGTGTGAGAGAAGAAAAATCTGCGTATTCAAGCTTACAGGAAGAATTAATAGCGATTAGTGACGAGCTTGAGCGTATTCATGAGGAACAAGAGCATCTCTCTAATACAATGAAAAAGCTACGAATTGATGAAAATAAGGCACGTACACAAGTAGAAAAACTAAAGAAAATATTACAAGAAACAGACCGTATATTAAATAAGGCAAATATTCCAGGAATCCCTGAGGAGATGGATGCACGCCTTGATGAAGCGGCAGAGCATATTTATGTAGTAATGCAAAGCTTGCAGGAAGTGCCGCTAAATATGGGGACGGTGCATAATAACTTAAATGCAGCGACACTTTGTGTAGAGGATGTTAATGCAAAGGCACATGAGCTAATTGAAAATGTCATGTTAATTGAGCGTATTATTCAATATGGTAATCGTCATCGTGCAACAAATTCAAAATTGCATATGCGCTTAACGGAAGCGGAGGAAGCATTCCATCAATTTCGTTATGCTAAGGCATTAGAGGAAGCTGGAACAGCCGTTGAAGAAATGGAGCCGGGTGCTTTAAAACGTATTCAAGAAATTGTTGCAGAGGAATCTGTATCAAAATAATGAAACCTGAACTATTCTATGAAATGCTTCTTTAGTATTTCGTAGTAGTTCAGGTTTTTTGTTTCTTTAAAAACATTCAGCGATATTCTAGTGTCCTTTTCTCATCAAAATATAAATAATCGTGAAAGTTAGTGGTCATTCTGGCAAGATTGCGTTATGATAAATACCGTTAAATCAACGCGTTGAAAGTGTGTGAAGAATAATGAGTAATGTAATTTATTTAGATAACAGTGCAACAACAAAGCCTTTACAAGAGGTAATGCAGACATTTATGGCTGTGAATGAGCAGTATTATGCAAATCCTGCATCCATTCATGCTATGGGTGTTGAAGCAAATAACTTATTAATGCGTGCGCGTGAGCAAGTAGCAGATATTTTGCAAACAACAGCGAAAAATGTGCTATTTACTTCAGGTGGGACAGAATCAAATAATGCAGCTATTTTTGGCTTAGCACGCAGTAATACACATATAGGAAAGCATATTTTAACAACGGAAATTGAGCATCCTTCTGTTCTAGAGGCAGTAAAGCAGCTTGAAAAAGAAGGCTTTGAGATTGAATATTTGAACGTTGATAAAAGCGGTGTAATTTCCTTAGAGGAGCTTACAGCAAAACTACGTAAAGATACGATTTTGGTAAGCATTATGCATGTCAATAATGAAATGGGTGCAATCCAGCCTATTTTTGAAGCAGCTAGCATTATCCATAAAATAAGTCGAGCTGCTTTTCATGTGGATGCTGTGCAAAGCTTTGGCAAATTAGCCGTATCTTTTAATGGAGAAGATGGACCAGATAGTTTGTCAATTTCGGGTCATAAAATTCATGGCTTTAAAGGCTCAGGCATACTAGCATTTCGTAAAGCAATGAGATGGCAGCCATATACATTTGGTGGTGGTCAGGAATTTGGCATGCGAAGTGGAACTGTAGCTGTTCCACAAGCTGTAGCTTTAGCAAAAGCGGCTCGTCTGGCAGTTGAAGAAATGGATGAGCGTGCAAAAAAATATCGCCAATGGCAAGAAACTATTTGTGCGCAGCTCCAAAGCTATGGGGAGGCTGTGCATATTTTATCGACCCCACAAGGAGCGGCTCATATTTTCTCATTTAGTGTGCGTGATTTAAAGGGTGAAATTATTATTAATGCCATGCAAAAGCGAGGCGTGATTGTTTCTACATCAAGTGCTTGCTCATCGAAACAAACAAAAACAAGTCATGTTGTGGAAGCATTAAAGCTTGATGAGCATTATAAAAAAAGTGTTATTCGAATGAGTTTTGGTGCATATAACACAGCCGAGGATATTGAAAAGTTACAACAAGTATTAGCGGAAGTAATGATGGAACTTAAAGGAGAACAAAGCAAATGATTTGGAAAGAAATTTTAATTCGATATGGCGAGCTTTCTACAAAAGGGCGCAATAAAATGGACTTTATTCGCCGCTTGCGTGAGAATATTCGTCATGCCTTTGTAGATTTAGGACATCTACATATTCGTACAGAGCGCGATCGTATGTTTATTGCAATTGACAACGAAAGACAGATGCAAACGTTAATTGAAGGGCTACCGAAAATTTTTGGTATTCAATCCTTTAGCCCTGTAGCGGCATGTGAAAAAGATATAGCAACCATGAAGCAGCTTGCTGTTACAATTATGGATAGCTTTAAAGAGGGGCAACATACATTTAAAGTAGAAGTAAAACGTACAGATAAAACATTTCCTTTAGAGTCACATGCTATTCAACGCGAGATTGGTGGTTATGTGTTACCACATTTTAAAAATTTATCTGTGCAAGTAAAGCAGCCCGATATTGAATTACGTGTTGAAGTGCGCCATGATGCCATATATATGATGGCACAAGTAATCGCTGGTGCAGGTGGAATGCCAGTAGGATCAAATGGGAAGTCTTTATTAATGCTATCAGGAGGCATTGATAGCCCTGTTGCAGGTTATTTAATGATGAAACGTGGTGTACGTCTAGAAGCTATTCATTTCTTTAGTCCACCATATACAAGTCAAAATTCACTGGAAAAGGTAAAGGTACTTGCGAATGAATTAACGAAATTTGGTGCAAGCATTCGTCTACATGTTATTCCGTTTACAGAAATTCAAGTTTTAATAAAGGAAAAAGTACCTTCAAATGTATCGATGACAACAACGCGTCGTATGATGTTAAAAGTAGCCGATCAAGTACGTGAAGAAATCGGTGCTCTTGCCATTGTTACAGGTGAAAGTCTTGGACAAGTTGCCAGTCAAACGCTCGAAAGCTTAACGGCTATTAATGCTGTCACGAATACACCGATTTTACGTCCACTAATTTCAACTGATAAATTAGAAATTATTGATATTGCAGAAAAAATCGGCACATACGAAACATCTATTCAGCCATTTGAGGATTGCTGTACAATCTTTACACCAGCAAGTCCAAAAACAAAGCCAAAGCTTGAAAAAGTAGAGCATTATGAAAGCTTCTCGGATTTTGATGAACTGATTGCACGAGCTGTGCAAAATCGCGAGGTCTATATTTTCCCTAAAAAAGATGAGCCACAACAAGATAAGTTTGCTGAGCTTTTATAAGCAAAGGTTTTCACGCCGCTTCCAATACCTATTTGGAGGCGGCTTTTTGTATTGTTTGCTGTATCCCAATAGAGGCACAATTTACCTCTAAAATTTTTGTATTAAAAATCTAATATCGCACATTCTATATTCACAAGGAGGTGAGAAACATGACTACAAACAACAACCGTAATTCAAACAAGCTTGCAGTACCTGGTGTACAACAAGCACTTGATCAAATGAAATACGAAATTGCACAAGAATTTGGTGTTCAATTAGGAGCTGAAGCTTCAGCTCGTGCTAACGGTTCCGTTGGCGGTGAAATCACTAAACGTCTTGTACAAATGGCAGAATCTCAATTAAAAGGTATGCCAAACAACAACCAATAATTGCAGCATAAGCAATTATTAAACGTAAAACCAGTGACCGTAACAGGCACTGGTTTTAGTTTGTTTATATTTATCCTTTTTTATGCTCTGCAAACAACGACCTGAACATAGTTACTGTATGGGCAATATCTTTACTATCACAAATAGCAGAAATAACAGCAACACCGTCTGCGCCTGCTTGTAAAACTGCTGGTGCATTGGCACAATTAATGCCTCCAATGGCAACAATGGGAAGTTCACGGTTTTCACTGCGTACGCTTTGCAAAAATGCTGTGCCACTTGGTGGGTTGGCATCGCTCTTTGATGTTGTAGCAAAAATTGGACCAATCCCTACATAATCTGCCCCGTATTGCTGTGCAATTTGCAATTCGTCTTGAGAATGAACGGACACACCAAGAATCATTTTGCCAATTTTTTCTCGAATTTTACATACAGGAAAATCCTTCTGACCAATATGAATACCATCTGCTCCAAGCTTTATCGCAAGTTCTACATCATCATTGATAATAAATGGGACACGATATTGCTGACACAGCTGCTGACAATGGCGTGCAAAGTCTTCATAGGCTGGTCCTGTTAATGCATTGTGCCCCTTCTCGCGTAGCTGAAACATGGTAATTCCGTGCTGTAAGGCTTGTTCTAGAACAATGAGTGGTTCTTGAAGTCTGCTATTACCTGTACCCATTATAAAATAGAGCGCTAAATCTTCACGCTTCATAAATAGTCACCTCACAACAATTTTTGCTGTCTTGATAGGCAAAATGATTTGTCGGTCCATGTCCATGACCTAGTGCTAAATCATGTGTAATGGCTAGCTGAATAAATTTTTTCGCTTCGATGATTGCTTCTTTAATCGACAGACCACGTCCTATAAAAGCCGTTAATGCTGCGGAAAATGTACAACCAGTGCCATGTGTATTGTTAGTTGCAATACGAGGTGTTTGCATTGAAAAAGCTTGCCCATCGTTGAAAAATACATAGTCAATGGCATCCGTTGTATCTGCTAAATGACCACCTTTGATAATGACACAATGTACACCTGTTGCCAATAGATGGTCAGCGGCTTCTTTTATATCATCGATTGTGTTGATTGTTTTGCCTGTTAATGTTTCAGCCTCTGGAATATTTGGTGTTACAATGGTTGCGATTGGCAGTAAATAATGGCTAAGTGCCTCAATTGCTTCTTGCTGTAATAAACTTTCGCCACCTTTGGCAATCATAACAGGGTCAATAATAAGTGGAATGTTTGTATTAGCAAATGTATGTGCCACTGTTTGAATAATAGCTGGAGAAAATAGCATACCTGTTTTTACAGCACTTATTGAAAAATCCTCAAGCAATGCCTGTAGTTGTTGTTCTACAAAAGCCGCCTCAATTGGCAAAACACCTGAAACACCAAGTGTATTTTGAGCTGTTAAAGCTGTAATAACAGTCGTTCCAAACACTTTTAATTCTTGGAAGGTTTTTAAATCAGCTTGTATACCAGCGCCGCCACTGCTATCAGACCCAGCAATCGTTGTAACAATTTGCATTATTGCTCACCATCCTTTGATAGACGATTTAGTTCATTTAACACAGCAATTTGAAAATCACCAATATATTGTGCAGCAGCGGCAGCTTGCTCAGCAATTTGTTTATAAAGCTTTAGTACCTCAGCTAATTGCTGGTAGGGCTGCTGACCAGCTACATAAGCAGCACAGCAAATCGCACTTAAGAGGCAGCCTGTTCCAGTAACATCTGTCATTTGCACATTGCCGCCCGCAATCCATTGCTGTTGAGTGCCATCCGTAATAAAGTCCTTTTCTCCTGTAACAATGACGATACATTGATAAAGCCGTGCGATTTTTCTTGCCTCATCCTCTATAGCAATGGAGCCAGTTCCACTATCTACGCCCTTTTGCTGCCAATCTATATTCGCAATGGCGGCAAGCTCGCCAATATTGCACCGAATAGCTGCAAATTGAATTTCTTTTAATAGTTGCTGTGTAGCTTGCTTGCGATAAGCTGTTGCGCCAGCGCCAACAGGGTCTAATAGAACAGGGATACCAAGTGCGTTTGCTCTTTTACCAGCCAATAGCATGGATGTTTTAGCTGTATCATTTAGTGTTCCAATATTAATCAATAGGCCTGAGGAAATTGCCACCATTTCCTCCACCTCCTCATTGCCATCAGCCATTACAGGTGAGGCACCAATTGCTAAGAGTCCATTTGCTTGGAAATTCGCTACGACATAATTTGTAATACAATGAATTAATGGATTTTTTTTACGGATTGTTTCAATAATCATTATAAGTCCTCCTTTGTTGGATGGACGTAAGCATGCAAAAAGGCTCTTTTTTGTGTAAAAATACACGTAAAAGAGCCTGTCATCAGTAAAGATAGATGTAAATTGCTCCCTACGCCAGTATTAACTAACAGGTTCAAAGGGTCAGGTTTTACCTTCTCAACTCATCATGAGTCCCCCTGCAATCTTATTTTTAGTTGACCAAAATGTACCATATTTTTTTAGCTTATTCAATAGAGAATTCATATGAATATGACTGATACCATATACCGAAATATGATAGTTGTCATGACTTTTGGCAAATTGGGCGCAAAGCATTGAAAATCATAAAAAGGGAGCTTTATAATGTGTCATAACAAAAGGGGGCATTTGCCGTGAACAGACAAGATTTAATTGCACCAGAATGGTATAACATCACAGAGGAAATTGAAAAATATGCACAGGATACAACAAAGAATGCATTAATTATTTGTGACGAACATCAAAATGTTCAATGGATTACATACACACATTTATTTGAAAAGGCAAATCAGGCAGCACATGTCTTTACAAAAGAGGGCTTAGCAAAAGGTGATGTAGTACTTGTAATGGTGCCGCGCTCTGTAGAAGCCTATATTGTTTATATCGCTGCTCTAAAAGCGGGTTTAACCATTATACCAAGCTCAGAAATGTTAAGAACAAAGGATATTGAATATCGCATTGAACATGCAGAGGCAAAAGCCGTTATTGCGTATGAGCCTTATATTGAGCAATTCGACAAGGTAGAAAATTTACAAGGTATGCAGCAATTTGTTATTGGGCATGCACATAAGCCATGGCAGCCATTACTAGAAAAAATGCAGCAGCAACCAACAACTTACATAAATGCTACTCCAACCAAAAGCACAGATATTGCATTTTTAGCTTATACAAGCGGTACAACAGGTAATCCAAAAGCTGCGGTGCATAGTCATAGCTGGGGCTATGCACATTTACGCACAACAGCACCCCATTGGTTAGGTGTCCAAGAAAATGATATTGTTTGGGCTACAGCAGCACCTGGTTGGCAAAAATGGATATGGAGTCCATTCCTCGCTACACTAGGAAGCGGTGCAACAGCATTTGTTTATCAAGGGAAGTTTGATGCAGCTACTTACCTAACATTGCTTGAAAAATTCAATATTAATGTTCTATGTTGCACACCAACGGAATATCGTTTTATGGCAGCACTTAATCATTTACAGCACTATAATTTAAGTGCTATTCGTCAGGCTGTGTCAGCAGGTGAGCCTTTAAATAGTGAGGTGATTAAAGTATTTTCAGACGTTTGTCACGTGCAAGTACGTGATGGCTATGGTCAAACCGAAAATACATTGCTGGTCGGTACAATGGTGGGCATGGAAGCAAGAGCTGGTTCAATGGGAAAACCAACACCCGGCAATACAGTAGACATTATTAATGATGAGGGTCAGCCTGTTGCAGTTGGGGAAGTGGGAGATATAGCTGTTCACCAAGAAACACCTGCACTCTTTAAAAAATATTTAAAAGACCCTGAACGTACACAATTACAATTCCGTGGTGAGTGGTATATTACAGGAGATCGTGCCTACAAAGATAAGGATGGGTATTTTTGGTTTGAAGGACGCGGGGATGATGTGATTATTTCATCAGGCTATACAATTGGACCATTTGAAGTAGAGGATGCCTTAATAAAGCATCCAGCTGTCAAAGAAGCTGCTGTTATAGCAAGCCCTGACAAGGTTCGAGGAAATATTGTTAAGGCATTTATTGTGCTTCATCATGGTGAAATCGGTGATCAGCAGCTTATACAAACATTACAGCAGCATGTAAAAGCATTAACAGCACCATATAAATATCCACGTGCTATTGAGTTTGTAGAGGAGCTACCAAAAACCTCTTCTGGGAAGATTCGTCGTGTCGAATTACGACAGCAAGAAGCGAAGCAGCTCACATCTTCATTATTTTCTGGGAAATAATATCGAAAATCAAAGTTCATGTAAGAGAATGGACTTTGATTTTTTTTAGGTTTTTGGTAAGGTATTATGAGGAAATAAATAGCATCAGTTTTATTGTTGGTTAGGCAGATGAGTCAATCACTTGCATATTATTTCAAAAAAATGAAACGAATATGGTAATTATTCGTATTACATGTTGAGGAGGCGGAAAGACATGAATGTAAAAAGATGGGTTGCTTTAGTAGTGGCAGGTGTTCTTTTATTGTTTTCATTAGGTGTTAACACTATTTTTGCGCTATTTAAGTCAGACTTCTTAGGGAATTTTGATAGCCTAATGGCAGGAAATAGCTTAGATGTTTATGAAAATGTTATTGAGGGTGATAATTTTGATAAACGCATTGCTTATTTAAAGGTGGATGGTACGATTCAAGATATTGGTTCAAGCACACTTTGGCAGCCAGTGGCATATGACCATCAATTTTTCTTAGAGCAATTGGATAATATTTTATATGATGAGTCTATTCAAGGTGTTGTATTAAGTGTTAACTCACCAGGTGGTGGCGTGAAAGAATCAGCAGAAATTTATAAAAAACTTGTTAAGATTAAAGAGGAACGACAAATTCCAATTTATGTATCAATGGATTCGATGGCTGCATCTGGCGGTTATTATATTGCAGCACCAGCAGATAAAATATTTGCACATCGCGATACAATTACAGGCTCTATTGGTGTTATTATGCAATCTATTAATTATCAGGCATTAGCTGAAAAAGTAGGCGTAAAATTCGAAACGTTTAAATCAGGTGCACACAAGGATATGCTAAGTCCGATGCGTGAAGTAACAGAGGAAGAGCGTGCGATGATGCAAGATATGATTAATGAAACATATGAGGAATTTGTAGATATTGTTGAGCAAGGACGTAATATGTCTGAGGCAGATGTTAAAAAAGTTGCAGATGGTCGTATTTTTGGTGGCACAAAAGCACTTGAAGCAGGCTTAGTAGATGAAATTGGTGATGAGGAAGCAACGATTGCTGCATTGCGTGAAGATTATGGATTAGAAGATGCTACTTTGTTCGAATATGCCTATGATATGGGTGGCTGGCAGTCCTATGTTGGGATGAAAATTGGCTCTATGTTTGGCCCATCGGCAGAGGAAAAAATGCTGATGAAAATCATGACAGACTATAGCGCACCTAAAATGATGTACTTATATGGTGAATACTAAGGAGGGAGTACAATGACAAACAATGAGATTGTTATGCAAGGTTCACCCTCTACGGAGAATAGTGCTGTAATGGAGCCATCGGATGTAGCGATAAAATCCAAAAACTATGCTTTAAAAACAGCAGGCTTTTGGGTTCGATTTTGGGCATTTTTATTAGATGGATTTATTGTTACGGCTATAGGCGGTATACTCGTTAATCCTATTTTTTATCTAATGGATTGGTCTTTATCAGAATCTGTTTGGTATGCACCAGTTTCTATTATCACAGCAATCCTCTATTATAGCTATTTTGTGCTAATGACAAAGTTTTTTGGGCAAACATTAGGGAAAATGGTATTTGGTTTACGTGTTATTTCCTTAAAGCATGAAAAGCTTACTTGGTCAGATGTACTATTTCGTGATTGGATAGGCCGTATTATCAATAATATTTTTATGCCACTATATATATTGGTTGTGATTTTGCCAGAAAACCAAGGCTTGCATGATTATTTTGCTGATACAACAGTAGTGCATGAAAAAGTTTTTGTTGAAAAAGAAGTAGTATCATCGCCTTTACCAAAGCAAGAGGATATAACAGTAGCAGATGAACAAAAGGAAAGCGTGGAACTTGCCAAGCTAGAAGAAAAACATGAGCAATAGTTGAAGCTACTATATTTAATCAGGTGTGTTGATGGTATAAATAATAAGCGTATTTTGTAGGGAAAAACACTGTTTTGTTGATTAGCGTGGAGGAGGTATCCACGGAATTTAATAAAATTCTAGCTAAGCTCTGTAAAATACAGGCTCATCAACATGTCTGCTATTTAATAGTTGCTGTTAAAAAGGATGTTTGTGATCATTGCTTGTAAGAAAGTAAGCTGTCTGAGTTGCAATGAATTCCCTTCATTTAGTAATATGAATACATATGATGATGAGGAGGCGTTTAGATGGCACAAGTAACATTTAAAAATGGTCCAGTAACACTAGTAGGAAATGAAGTAAAGGTGGGCGACCAAGCACCAGATTTTACAGTATTGGCAAATGACCTATCACCAGTAACATTGAAAGATTCAGAGGGGAAAATTCGCTTATTCAGTGTTGTACCATCATTAGATACTGGCGTATGTGATGCACAAACACGTCGCTTTAATGAGGAAGCAGCTAATCTAGGTGATAATGTAGTAATCTATACGGTATCTGTTGATCTTCCATTTGCTCAAAAACGTTGGTGTGGTGCAGCAGGTATTGATGCTGTTCAAACTGTTTCAGATCACCGCGACCTTTCATTTGGTGAGGCATATGGTGTGTACATTCAAGAATTACGTCTTCTGACACGTGCAGTATTTGTTGTGGATGCTAATAATAAAGTGACATATGTTGAATATGTTCCTGAAGCAACAGATCATCCAAATTATGAAGCAGCAATTGCAGCTGTCAAAGCACTGGCATAATGTATTGCTTTTAGGCTAAGATAATACTAGACAAAAGAGCTGTGACGAGTTTTTGTCACGGCTCTTTTCTGCGTGAAAGGAAGTTATTTATGGAAAATATCGAGAAATTATTTGGGTTGTTAAATGAACATGCTGAAAAAGTTGAACAAGAACAAAATGTAACATTGCTAGAGGGGCTATTAGAGGGCTTAGAGGCATGGTTAGATGGTGAGCTTGATTTTTCACAGCAAGATGCAACGAAAGAGGATATTCGTAAAGCTATTCAAATTGCCATTTTAAAAGGAATGCGCAAAGGTTCACAGCCAAACCATCAAATGACTCCTGATACATTAGGTTTATTAGTTGGTTATTTTGTAGAGCAAATATTTGCAGAACGTCTTGAGCATGAAAAAATTTCGATGTTGGACCCAGCAGTAGGCACAGGCAATTTATTATTAACGGTTATGAATTTATTGGATGGAAAAGTAGATGCAACTGGCGTAGAGGTCGATGAGTTACTCATTCGTTTAGCCGCTGCCACTGCGGACTTAACGGAACAGCCTGTTTCTTTATATCGTCAGGACGCTTTAGAGGATTTATTGGTAAATCCTGTTGATGCAGTTGTATGTGATTTACCTGTTGGCTATTATCCAAATGAAGAGGTTGCTCTTAATTATGAGCTATGTCCATCAGAGGGAATGAGCTATGCCCATCATTTATTTATTGAGCAGTCCATCAATTATACAAAGGAAGGTGGTTATTTATTCTTCCTTGCACCATCACATCTTTTTGAGTCAGAGCAATCGAAACAGCTACACAAATATATTCAAAAGCACGCTTGGATTCAGGCGATTATTCAGCTACCAGACGCCATGTTTGCCAACAAAGCATTAGAGAAGACGATTGTTATTTTACAAAAGCAAGAAAAGACATTAAAAGCACCTAAAGAGGTGTTATTAGCTAAAGTACCGAATATGCAAAATAAACAGGCACTTGCCTTATTTTTTGAAAAAGTGAAGATGTGGAAAGAGGGCAAATAATTGTTCGTGTTCACAAAGTCAACACAAGTAAAAAGGTATCCTAGTAGAAGGATACCTTTTTATGTATTGCATATTAATTTTCTGGTGTACGGATAACAAGTACATCACATTTAGCTGAGCGTACAATTGCTTCAGATACTGAACCGATTAGGAAGCGTTCAACTGCATTTAAACCAGTTGCACCACAAATAATTAAATCTGCGTCTACAACATTAGAAAGCTCTTTTGTGATGATATTTTTTGGAGAACCATACTCGATAATAAGGTTAATATTTGTTAAACCTGCATCCTCAGCTTGCTTTTTGTAGCCATTTAATAGCTCCTCAGAAAATGCTTGCGCACGCTCTGCAATGGAGCGGTCATATGCCTCGATTGCTGCAAATGAACGAGTATCAATAACATTCACTAGATTTAATACAGAACCCTCATTACGTTTTGCAACATCAATTGATTTACGAAATGCATATTCAGCCTCTTTTGAACCATCTACTGCCACAACAATGCTTTTATAATGATTAGCCATTTGAATAACCTCCCTAATTTGTATATGTTGATTATACCAAATGATTTTCTAAAGGAAATACTTTCCGACAGAAAATTTGTAAAAAAGTGAAGGAATTTCACTTCAATGTATATTTATCTAATTCCCACTATTTAAAGTATGTAAACGTTTTTTTGTAGTCATAATGCTTGAATAATGTTACCAATTCATTGTTATGCTAACCGTACTATTTAGTTTTTGAATATAATAATTTAAGAGAGTTTCCATGGTTTGAATATTCTGTATTTTGAAAATATTAGGAACCTTTTTGTTTTAATTTTAGTTAAAGCTTTTTTTGTATTTGTTTGGTAATATGGAATTGTAAGCGGTTCATCAATCCATCGTTAGATAAATGATGCTGATTTCTTAGGTTACGGAAGGGGATAGGAAACAATGAAGATTGGTATTCCAAAGGAAATTAAAAACAATGAAAATCGTGTGGCAATGACACCAGCAGGGGTTGTGACATTGACACATGCAGGGCATGAGGTATTCATTGAAACAGGAGCAGGCTTAGGCTCAAGTTTTACAGATGCTGACTATATTGCAGCTGGAGCACATATTGTGCAAACTGCCAAAGAAGCATGGTCACAAGAGATGATTATGAAGGTTAAAGAGCCTGTAGCTTCTGAGTACGATTATTTCTATGAGGGTCAAATCTTATTCACATATCTACACTTAGCGCCAGAGATTGAATTAACTCAGGCACTTTTAAATAAAAAGGTTGTAGGTATTGCCTATGAAACAGTTCAATTAGCAAATGGTTCGTTACCATTGCTTACACCAATGAGTGAAGTAGCAGGTAAAATGGCTGCACAAATTGGTGCACAGTTCCTAGAGAAAAATCATGATGGTAAAGGTATTTTACTAGGTGGCGTATCAGGTGTACCACGCGGTAAAGTAACAGTTATCGGTGGTGGTATTGCAGGGACAAATGCTGCGAAGATCGCTGTTGGTATGGGCGCAGATGTAACAGTTATTGATTTAAGCGCTGAGCGTTTACGCCAATTAGAAGATTTATTTGGTCGCGATGTGCAAACATTAATGTCTAATCCATACAATATTGCAGAATCAGTGAAAAATTCTGATTTAGTGATTGGTGCTGTGTTAATTCCGGGCGCAAAAGCACCAAAGCTTGTGTCTGAAGAAATGATTCAGTCTATGCAGCCAGGCTCAGTTGTTGTGGATATTGCAATTGACCAAGGCGGTATTTTTGCGACATCTGATCGTGTTACAACACATGATGATCCGACATATGTCAAACATGGTGTTGTACACTATGCTGTCGCTAATATGCCTGGAGCGGTTCCACGTACATCAACAATTGCCTTAACAAATAATACAATTCCATACGCACTGCAAATTGCCAACAAAGGCTATAAACAGGCTTGTCTAGACAATGCTGCATTGAAAAAAGGTGTAAATACATTAGATGGACAACTTACTTATAAAGCAGTGGCAGATTCACAAGGATTACCATATGTCAGTGTGGATGAGCTAATTTAATAAATAAAAAAGGAAGCATATTCATAGTGCTTCCTTTTTATAATGATTGGTTTCAGGAAAGAGTAAGTATCCATTACTTGTAATTGCTGCCGAAACTGATAAAGATGCTAGCATACAAGCATTTTCACTAGTAAAAAACGAACAATCCAATGTGAAACTGTTATCAAGTTTTTCAGAATCGTTCGTTCTTTCTGTTGATAAATAAGACAACGAGCTATGTTGCAATCCTTTTATAGAACAATTAATTCTTTTGGGAATTTTGTTAGAACTTCAACGCCATCTTTTGTTACAACCACATCATCCTCGATACGAACTCCTGTTACATCTGCTTTATAAATCCCTGGCTCAATCGTAAAGACCATACCTTCTTCCATTGTCAGAGCATTTGCTCCTGTTACGGAAGGGAATTCGTGTACGGAAATACCAAGGCCATGGCCAAGGCGGTGTGTGAAATATTCACCATAGCCTGCTTCTGTAATAGCATCGCGCGCAATTTTATCTAAGTCCATTGCACGAATACCAGGCTTCACGGCTGCAATTGCCTGTTGATTAGCAGCTAAAACGGCATGATAAATGTCTTTCTGTGCTTCACTAGGCTCCCCAAAAGCAACAGTACGCGTAATATCTGAGCAATAGCCATCATAAATAACGCCAAGGTCAAACAATACCATATCACCCTTTTCAATTTTACGAGCACCTGGTGTACCATGTGGTGATGCTGTTTTAGGACCACTTAGTACCATTGTTTCAAAGGACATTTTACAGCCCTTATCTTGAATAGCCCTTTCAATTGCTGTAAGAATTTCCATTTCTGTTTTCCCCTCAGCAATTTCCTTGCAGCCAACTTCAATAGCATAGTCAGCAAGTTCCGCAGCCTTCCGCAATTTATCTAATTCCTTTTCATCTTTGATCACACGCATGGCATTTATTTTTTCATCAAGGCGAACAAAGTTTGCCTGTGGAAATGATTGCTGTAGTGCCTCGAAACGCTCAACGATTAAATGTGCTTTTTCAATAGCAATTGTATGTGGAGGTACTTGGCGTGCGGTAATCGCTTGCGCAACAATTTCCATTGCATTATCAGTATCTTGATGACCAATCACCTCGTAAGACCACCCAGCATCCTTAGCATCTGGAATCTCCATTTTAGGACAAATTAGAAAAGGTTCAGCCTCCTGAAAAATCATCACACCTAGTAACCTTTCATGTGGATTACTGTTAAAGCCTGAAACGTAAAAAACATTATCAGGTGTTGTGATAAATGCTGCATCGATGTTGTTTTGCTGTAAGTAACTTTGAATTTCTTCAACCTTTGACATAAATATGTCCTCCTTTAATACCATGGGGAATTGTACGATAAAGTGTCGATAACTATTATTAACACGCTCTATCTTGTGAATTGAATAACTGTGTTCTAACAGGGTATATAGCTGTTAGAGAACCTTATGATTATTCTCTGTACAAGCATATCAAAAAAAGGGAAAACACGCATGGATAGCGAATAAAAATGATGAGCCATAATTTGAAAGACAGGGAGGATTTTTCAATGAAAATAAGTTATCATGGACATTCGGTTGTTAAAATTCAAACAAATGAACAAACCATTTTAATTGATCCATTTATTAATGGAAACGGACAAACTGATTTAATAGTAGCGGAGGAAGCACCTGATATTATTATACTGACACATGGGCATAATGATCATGTGGGCGATACAGTGGAGCTTGCCAAGAAAAAAGATGCGCTTGTTATTGCACCAAATGAATTAGCGAACTGGCTTTCTTGGCAGGGTGTAAAGGTACATCCTATGCATATTGGTGGCGCAAAGGAATTTGATTTTGGTAAGGTGAAATTTACACAAGCTTTCCACGGCTCTTCTTATGTAACAGAAAATAATGAAATTATTTATATGGGGATGCCAGCAGGCGTTTTACTATTTATAGAGAGGCTAACAATTTACCATGCAGGTGATACAGCCCTATTCGGTGATATGAAGCTAATTGCTGAACGTCATCCAATTGATATTGCGTTTTTGCCAATTGGTGATAATTTTACAATGGGACCAGAAGATGCAGCTTATGCGGTATCATTGTTAAAGCCGAAAATTGTTGTACCGATTCATTACAATACATTCCCACCAATCGAGCAAAATCCACAAGTTTTTGCAGATTTAGTACAAAATGCAGAAGTTCAAATTTTAAAAGCTGGTGAAAAAGTAGACTGTTTCTAATCATTGACCGTGCTGTACTATATGATTGAATACCACGCTGGTAGTTGACATAATGGGAAAGGTTAAGCAATTTCATCACTTTATATTCAATATTTTTATAAAAAATATGCTACACTAAGAGCTAATGGAAGCATAGAAAATAGGTGATATTTTGTCGACAAAACATGAGAAAATTTTACAATACATCGAATCACTACCCGTGGGCGATAAAATTTCAGTACGTCAAATTGCAAAGGAAATGCAAGTAAGTGAAGGAACGGCTTACCGTGCGATAAAGGAAGCAGAAAACCGTCGCTTAGTAAGTTCCATTGAGCGTGTTGGAACCATTCGTATCGAGAAAAAAAAGAAAGAAAATATTGAACGCTTAACATTTGCAGAAATTGTTAATATTGTAGATGGTCAAGTTTTAGGTGGCAAATCAGGCCTACATAAAACATTAACAAAATTTGTGATCGGTGCGATGCAACTAGAGGACATGATGCGTTACACAGATGCAGGCAGCCTATTGATTGTTGGAAACCGTATTAAAGCGCATGGTAATGCACTTCGAGCAGGTGCAGCTGTATTAATAACAGGTGGTTTTGATACAACTGATAGTAATAAGGAACTTGCGGATTCGCTGGATTTACCAATAATTTCAACAAGCTATGATACATTTACAGTAGCAACAATGATTAACCGTGCAATTTACGATCAGCTCATTAAAAAAGATATTTTATTTATCGAAGATATTTATATCCCAATGACGGATACAGCTGTATTAAAAAGCGATGAAACGATTTGTCATTTCCAAAAGCTGAATGAGCAAACAACGCATGGTGCATTTCCTGTTGTCACACAGCAAAATAAGCTTGTTGGGATGGTTACTGTTAAAGATGTTATTGGACGTGAGGAAAATGAACTGATTGAAAAGGTTATGACCAAAAATCCGATTGCAGGCTCTATGAAAATGAGTGTAGCTTCTGCAGGACATCGCATGATTTGGGAAGGCATCGATTTGTTGCCAATCGTTGATGATGATAATATTTTGCAAGGTGTGATTAGTCGCCAAGATGTATTAAAGGCACTGCAATTAGCACAAAGGCAACCTCAGCATGGTGAAACAATTGATGATTTAGTGAAAAATGAAATCAAGGTGCTTGGTGACGAAGAGTTAATTGTAGAGTTTAAAGTCACACCTCAAATGACCAATCAATACGGGGCGATTTCTTATGGAGCCTTTACAACCTTGTTAGCAGAGGTAGGCTCATTTGCATTAAAACGCCGTAAGCGTGGGGATGCGGTGGCAGAGAATATGACGATTTATTTTATTAAGCCAGTGCAAATGGAAAGCACGCTAACGGTGAAGCCTCGAATTTTGGATATGAGTCGTAAGTTTGTGAAAATGGATTTCGAAGTGTACAACCAACAAATGCTTGTTGGAAAGGCAATGATGATGTTCCAGCTATTAGAACGTTAAATAGTAGAAAGGGGTATCTCAACGTCATTTGAGATACCCCTTTTCCATGATAAAAATATATGGGAATGGCTTATTTTCTTATTGATTGATACGAAACTCTTCTTCCACAAATTGGCCATAATGACGTGCTTTTTTCGTATTTTCTACAATCACAAAGATGCCTAATACAACAAGAATTGTTACAATAATAAATGTATAAAGCCCTGGGAATAAGTAGGCTTGGTTTAAAGCGAAAAACAAAATAAAGGACCCAAAGCCGATATTCGCCTTACTTTTGTACCATTTTTTAGCAATAGGCAATGGAGAACGAAACTGTTTTGTTTTAAAATAGAAATAAAAGACGAAAGATATAATAATCGCAAATACAAATATTAAATTGAGCATAGTAAACCTCCTAGCATAACTAGACATTATTGTAACGATTATTATCGAAAAATGCTAACGGTTCTTACTATCATTTTGGAGGAATTTATTGTGAAAAGACAAATCATCGACACAATTGCTGCATACGACACTATTATTATTCATCGGCATGTACGTCCAGACCCTGATGCTTACGGCTCCCAGCAAGGACTAAAAGCGTTAATTTTAGCAAACTATCCTCATAAAAAGGTGTTTGCTGTAGGAGAGCATGATGCCTCTTTAACATTTATGGCACAGCCTGACCAAATCACAGATGATATTTATAACAATGCTTTAGTCATTGTAACAGACACTGCCAATACAGAGCGTGTAGATGACCAGCGTTATACACAGGGGAAAATGGTTATCAAAATTGACCATCACCCAAATGATGATGCTTATGGTGACCTTTTATGGGTAGATACAACAGCTAGCTCTTGCAGTGAAATGATTTATGAGCTTTATGAGGAAGGGAAGGAAGTGGCTAACTGGCAACTTTCAGCGGCTGCCGCACGCCTATTATTTGCTGGTATTGTTGGCGACACAGGAAGATTCCAATTCCCAAGCACGACAGCGAAAACATTTAAAGTGGCTTCAGAGCTGATTACATATGATTTTGATCGCAATCAAATTTTTGATGGTATGTATGAAATGGAGCAAAAACTACTAAATTTACAAGGTTATATTTATCAAAATTTTCAAATGGATAAGCATGGAGCCGCACATATCAAGCTAACAAAGGAATTGCTGGCAGCACATGATGTTGTACCGTCAGAAGCCTCGCTATTAGTCGGCTGTCTTGGCAGTGTGAAGGGAATATGTGCATGGGTTGTGTTCATTGAGGAGGGAGAGCAAATCCGTGTGCGTTTACGTTCAAAGGGACCAGTCATTAATACATTAGCAAAGGAATTTAATGGTGGTGGGCATCCGCTTGCATCTGGTGCTACAGCTTATTCATGGGAGGAAGCAGATCGCGTTATCGCTAGATTACAAGAGATTTGTAAAGCGTACCATTCATAAAGAAAAGGAAGGGATTCATTTGACACATGTATATACAAAAATGCATACGAGCGCGGATTTATTGAAAAGTACAATTCGACTTGAGCAATTGATTCCTTTTTTACAAGAGCAAAAGACACAGGCCTGTGCAATCGTTAATACGAAATTGTACGGGCTTTTGCCTTTTTGCAAAGCGATGCAGCAGGCTCATATTCATGCGGTTATAGGGCTTTCAGTAAAGGTGCAGTGGCAGGAAGAAATCATACCACTTGTACTGTATGCGCAGTCACAGGAGGGCTATCAAAATCTGTTGAAAATTAGCAGTGCTATTTCCATTAGGGAGGACGAGATATTACCTTGGAAATGGCTTGAAGGCTATGCAGCGGGCTGTATAGCAATGCTATCAACGGATGATTTAATAGAGAGTGAGAACTGGTATCCAATGGTTGATGCTGTCGCCCAGTTATTTCAACATTATTTTTATATGGGCATTGCAAGACCAGGAGGGATAAAAACAGCGAATGAGGAGGCATTTGTAGCATGGTGTCAAAACAATGCGATCCAGCTTGTTGCTACTCAAAGCTGTTATTTTTTACGACCAGAAGACCATATTGCCTATGAGGTTGCAAGGGCAATTGATACAGGAGAAAAGCTTGGCACAACACTACGAACAGCTAGCTTACAAGGATATTTTGTGCCAACAGCAGATGAATGGCAAAGCTGGTTTTCTGATCGCCCAGAGTGGTTAGCATCTAGTGCAGCCATGCTTGCAAGCTGTAAAGCAGTGATTCCTGACATGCCTGTGCAAATGCCTAAGTTTCCAGTGCCAGTAGGCGAAACGGCTGAAAGCTTGCTTGTAAAAGAGGCGTTTAAAGGATTGGAGGAGCGCTTTAAACAACAAGAAATACCAGCTAATTATCAGGAGCGCCTGCAATATGAGCTGGATATTATTTGCACGATGGGCTTTGCAGATTATTTTTTAGTTGTGGCTGATTTTATGCGCTTTGCCAAAGACCATCGTATTTTAACGGGACCCGGTCGTGGCTCGTCAGCAGGCTCACTTGTTGCCTATAGTTTATTTATTACGCAAGTAGACCCACTTGCTTATGGCTTATTATTTGAGCGGTTTTTAAATCCAGAGCGTATTACTCTACCTGATATTGATATTGATTTTGTCGATAGTAAAAGGCAGAAAGTTATCCAGTATGTTGCGCAAAAATATGGCAAAGCAAATGTGGCACAAATTATTACGTTTGGTACATTATCTGCTAAGGCTGTGGCTAGGGATGTAGCAAGAGTTTTTGGCTTTGATGCGGAAACATTAGAGAAAATTTCTAAAATGATTCCGAATAAGCCGGGAATGACCTTGCAAAGAGCGCTCGCAGAATCGCATGATTTACAGGGCTGGCTTGCAGCAGATGACAAGCATCAGCATTGGTTTGAAATAGCTTTAAAGTTAGAGGGATTACCAAGAAATTCATCCACACATGCAGCGGGTGTTGTGCTTGCTCCATCACCATTAGTACAAACAGTACCAATTGAAGAGGGGCATGATGATATCTATTGTACACAATGGCCAATGGGAGATATCGAAGCATGTGGTCTTGTTAAGATGGATTTTTTAGGCTTGCGTAATCTCACCATTTTAGAGCAGATGCGTTGGTCTATTTATAAAGCAGGAGGCCCGTGGATTGAATTTGAACAAATTCCTCTGCATGATGCAGAAACATTCCAGCTGTTACAAAGAGGCGATACACTCGGTATTTTCCAATTAGAATCAGAAGGAATGAAGCAAGCTTTACGGGATATTCGTCCAACGCATTTTTTAGATATTGCGGCTGTCAATGCACTATATCGTCCGGGTCCAATGGAATTTATTCCTGTCTATGCAAGAAGAAAAGCGGGCAAAGAGCATATTGCTATGCCCCATCCTGTGTTAGCGCCTATTTTACAAGAAACCTTTGGCGTAATTGTTTATCAGGAGCAAATTATCCAAATCGCCTCTGTGCTAGCAGGCTTTACAATGGGACAGGCTGATTTACTGCGTCGAGCGGTTAGTAAAAAAAATCGCCAAATTTTAGAGGAGCAGCGTGCTGTCTTTGTAAATGGAGCATTACAACAAGGCTATGAACAATCTGTGGCAGAAGAAGTATATGAATTGATTGTGCGTTTTGCTGACTATGGTTTTCCTAAAAGCCATGCAGTAGCCTATAGTGTGATTTCCTATCAAATGGCTTATTTAAAGGCACATTTCCCGCATAGCTTTTATGCAGCATTGCTATCAAATGCAACAGGGAACATCGATAAAATTTTACAGCTTGTGCAAGAGGCAAAAGACAAGGGAATTCCGTTTTATCCACCTTCGTTAAAAAATAGTACAAAATATTTTACAGTAGAAAATCAAGGGATTCGCTATAGCTTATCAGGCATTAAGGGTGTTCCTCATACGTTTATAGATAAAGTCAAGACATTACGACAAACAAATCCAGAAACATTCAATAATTTATTTGATTTGGCTGTTGCCTTAAGTGCACAGCATTTTAAGCCAAAAGTGATGGAGTCGTTAATTTTCGCAGGTGCACTTGATTATTTAGAAAAGGATCGTGCTGTTCTTATGATGACAGTGGATGCTGCATTGAAACATGCTGAGCTACTAAGACCGACTGAAGATATTGACCTAGCAACAGCGACCACCTTCAGCTTTGGCACGCCAAAATATGTGGAGGCAGCAGCCATGTCACAAAAGGAAAAATTGATGCATGAGAAGGAGAGTTTAGGCTTTTATATTTCTGCACATCCAGTCACAGAAGAAAGGCTATACTGGTCTGATCTTAATTGCACATGTCGAGAGCTTAAGCATACACGAGATGGTACTTATGTGAAAATGCTTGGCTTGATTGAAGAAGTAAAAAAAATTCGAACAAAAAAGGGCGAGCAAATGGCTTTTGTGCAGCTTCAGGACGAATATGGGGCTGTGTCTATTACATTATTTCCACAAGTATTTCAGCTTGTTCAAGATATATTGCGAGAGGATGATATACTTTTTATTGAAGGAATTTTGGAGCGACGCTTTGGCAAACCACAGATCAAAGTAAAACATGCACAAGCGATGAAAAAGTGAGGAATTTAAACAAGAATTTAGAAACTGCATGAAATTTTATGCAGTTTTTTCTTTACTTTTGGATAGTTCTTTTGTAAGCTAGAGTCAATGTTAAAAGTGGTCTGGCCACTTTTTGATAAGGGGAGTTAGTCGTATGGATAAAAAAACCGAACAAAAGAAAGTGTTTTTAGAAATCGTCCAACAATTACGTCAACTCATTAAAATGGAAAAAATTCAAGCAGGTGAAAAGCTGCCCTCCGAGCGAGTTTTATCAGAGCGTCTAGGCGTTGGGCGGTCTTCTGTTAGAGAGGCACTGCGCAGCTTAGAATTACTAGGGCTTATTGAAACAAGACACGGCGGTGGTACTTTTCTTGCCTCTACTCATAAACATCAGCTTGTAGAAATATTGTCGATGTTTATCTTAGAAGATGAAAAATCAAAAAGAGATGTCGAATTAACGCGACAAATTCATGAAAAGGAAGCAATTCGCGTAATAAGTTGTACAGAGAATCTTCGCACACTGCCCGTGTGGGATGGTTTTTTTGTGAAGCTGGAAATAGAGGGTGCGGTGAATTGTCGAGATATTTTGCGAGAGTTATTAATTACGACAGGCAATCGTCTTTCATTGAAAATCTGGTTTCAACTAGCAGCTTATGATGGCGACCGCTTAAATCGAAGCTCAACAGAAGACGAAAAATTAATGATCCAAACGATGTTGAAATCGATGCAGCTTGGTTACGAAAAAGAAGCATTAAAAGCTTATGAGCAGTGGATGAATACTGTCACAAGCACTTAGACAACGAAGGGGGAGTCAAACATGGCAATACGCAGTTTATTTAGTGGCAATCGAAAAAAGAAAGAGGATGGACAGGAAAAGGGATTTCCAGAGGGATTAATGACCAAATGTCCTGAATGTCGTCATATTCAATTAACAAAAGAACTCGAAAAAAATCATAAAGTATGTACAAAATGCAATCATCATTTCAAAATGACAGCACAAGAGCGTGTAGACTACTTCTTAGATGAAGGCTCTTTTGTGTCCATGGATGACCATTTACAAACAACTAATCCACTTAATTTCCCAGCATATGTGGAGAAAATTGCGGCAGACCAAGAAAAAACAGGCTTAAATGAGGCTGTTTTAACAGGTGTAGGTACATTAGATGGAGAGGAAGTTGTTGTAGCCATTATGGATTCTCATTTCCGTATGGGTTCAATGGGTTCAGTAGTTGGTGAGAAAATTACACGAGCAGTTGAAAAAGCAACAGCACTAGGTGTGCCATTTATTATCTTTACGGCTAGTGGTGGCGCACGTATGCAAGAGGGTGTATTATCCTTAATGCAAATGGCAAAAACAAGTGTGGCATTAAAGCGTCATAGTGATCAGGGCTTATTATTTATTTCGATTTTAACGCATCCAACAACCGGTGGGGTTTCAGCAAGCTTTGCATCTGTTGGTGATATTAATATTGCAGAGCCACAAGCATTAATTGGCTTTGCAGGACGTCGTGTTATCGAAGAAACAGTTAGAGAAAAATTGCCGAGCGATTTCCAAACGGCAGAATTTTTATTAGAGCACGGACAGCTTGACGCAATTTTCCATCGTCAGGATTTACGTCAGCAAGTGTCATTACTTGTAAAAATGCATACGAAAGGCGGCGTACAACATGCCTAAAAATTTAGCGTTTGAAGAACCAGTCGTACAATTACGAGAAAAAATTGATGAATTAAAAACAATTGCTGCTGAAGCAGATGTAGATATGACAGGTGAAATTGAAAAGCTTGAAACACGTTTAACGCAATTAGAGCAGTCTATCTATACGAATATGAAGCCGTGGGATCGTGTGCAGGTTGCACGACATCCTGAAAGACCTACAACATTACAATATATTGAAGCAATGTGTGAAAACTTTATTGAGTTGCATGGTGACCGTACCTTTGGTGACGACGCTGCCATTTTAGGTGGAATTGCCATGTTTGAGGGACAGCCAGTAACTGTTATTGGACATCAGCGCGGAAAATCTACAAAGGAAAATATACGCCGCAATTTTGGAATGCCACATCCAGAGGGCTATCGTAAAGCATTACGTTTAATGAAACAGGCAGAAAAATTTAAACGCCCAATTATTTGTTTTATTGATACAAAAGGTGCGTATCCCGGTAAAGCTGCGGAAGAACGAGGACAAAGTGAAGCTATTGCTAGAAACCTTGTTGAAATGGCGGGCTTAAAAGTGCCAGTTATTAGCATCGTTATTGGTGAAGGCGGTAGTGGTGGTGCGCTAGCATTAGGTGTAGCTAATCGTATCTTTATGTTAGAGAACTCAACCTATTCGGTTATTTCGCCAGAAGGTGCTGCTTCAATTTTATGGCGTGACGGTAGTCTTGCGAAGCAGGCGGCTGAGGCAATGCGTATTACAGCACCGGATTTAAAGGAACTTGGTATTATTGATGGCATTATTCCTGAAATTATTGGTGGAGCACATCGCAATGTGGCAAAGCAGGCACTTTCTATTAAAGAGTGCATAAGTGACACACTTCAAGTATTAAATTCACTAAGCGATGAACAATTAATTGAAGATCGCTATGAAAAATTTAAGAAAATTGGGCAATATACAGAGGTGTAAGAAGCGTATAAATTTGCTCGGAAAGGGTTAAAATTTGTATCCTAGCCTCTAAAAGCTTTTAAAATTAAAGAAGATAATCGCGCAAAATCGACGTCAGACTTCTTGAAGAAATGTTAAATTTAGGATGTTTTTGAATGGAAAGAGTGTGTGAAAGCGCATTCTTTTCATTTTTTATGTAAAAGTTATGTTTTTATGCCCACAGAACCCTTACATAGTTTGTTTTTTCATGTTAATGTGAATAATAATAGTAAATGCAGGAGGTCCGATGATGAAAAAAATTGCTGTATTAACGAGTGGTGGAGATGCACCGGGAATGAACGCAGCTATTCGAGCAGTTGTTCGTAAGGCAGCATTCCATGGAATCGATGTTGTCGGCATTAAGCATGGTTATGAGGGCTTAGTAAAAGGCTCTATGGAAGAACTTAATTTAGGCTCAGTAGGTGGCATTATTCAGCGTGGTGGCACTTATTTAAATTCGGCAAGGTGTCCTGAATTTAAAGAGGATGCAATTCAGCAAAAGGCTATTGAAAATTTGCAGGCAGCAGGCATTGAAGGACTTGTTGTAATTGGTGGCGATGGGTCATATCGTGGTGCAATGGATTTAGTGAAAAAAGGGTTCCCTGTTGTAGGTGTACCAGGAACAATTGACAATGATGTACCAGGCACTGAATATACAATAGGCTTTGATACGGCACTTAACACCGTTGTAGAATCCATTGATAAAATCCGAGATACAGCTACATCCCATGAAAATTCTTTTATTGTTGAGGTTATGGGACGTGATGCAGGAGATATTGCACTATGGGCAGGTCTTGCAGCTGGTGCTGAAACGGTGCTTATCCCAGAAGAAGATTATAATTTAGATGAGATTGTGGCACGCTTAGATCGTGGTGCAGCACGAGGGAAGAAGCACAGCATTATTATTGTGGCAGAAGGTGTTATGTCTGGAAATGAGCTGGCAAAGCTATTAAAGGAGCAAACAGGAAAAGAAACACGTGTATCTGTCTTAGGTCATATTCAGCGTGGTGGTTCACCAACAGCGCGCGACCGTGTGTTAGCAAGTCAATTTGGCGCACATGCTGTAGAGCTGCTTATGGAAGGCAAGGCTGGCAGAGCTGTAGGTATTCGCAATCATCAAGTGATTGATTATAATATGCCTGAAGCTTTTGAAAAGAATCATGAGGCAGATGTTAGCCTTTACACATTAATGAAAGAACTATCAATATAATTTGTTATAAAACGGAGTGGGCAAATAATGAGAAAAACAAAAATCGTATGTACAATTGGACCTGCAAGTGAGTCACCAGAAACATTAGAAAAACTAATTGAAGCAGGTATGAATGTTGCCCGTTTGAATTTTTCACACGGCTCTCATGAAGAACATGCAGGACGTATTCAGTTAATACGTGAAGTCGCACAAAAACTAAACAAATCAGTTGGTATTTTACTTGATACAAAAGGTCCTGAAATTCGTACGCATAATATGAAAAATGACGAGCTTCACTTAACAGCAGGACAAGTAATTGATATTTCAATGACAGAAGTAGAAGGTACAGAAACAAGCTTCTCTGTTACGTATGATCGTTTAATTGAAGATGTTGAGCAAAACGCAATTATTTTACTAGATGATGGTCTTATTCAATTACGTGTTTTAGCAAAAGATATGGAAAAAGGTTTAATTCATACGATTGTTGAAAATGCTGGCGTCTTAAAAAATAAAAAAGGTGTCAATGTGCCAGGTGTTTCTGTACAACTGCCAGGTATTACAGAAAAGGATGCACAAGATATTTTATTTGGTATTGAACAAGGTGTTGATTTTATCGCTGCTTCCTTTGTTCGCCGAGCAAAAGATGTGCTAGAAATTCGCGAATTGCTTGAACAAAACGGTGGTAGCCATATTCAAATTATCCCAAAAATCGAAAACCAAGAAGGTGTCGATAATATCGATGAAATTATTCTTGTGTCTGATGGATTAATGGTTGCACGTGGTGACCTTGGTGTGGAAATTCCAGCAGAGGAAGTACCGCTTGTACAAAAGAAATTAATTTTAAAATGTAATCAAGTCGGCAAACCTGTTATTACAGCAACACAAATGTTAGATTCAATGCAGCGTAACCCTCGTCCAACACGTGCAGAGGCTAGTGATGTAGCGAATGCTATTATTGACGGAACAGACGCAATTATGCTGTCAGGGGAAACGGCTGCAGGTTTATATCCAGTGGAATCTGTACAAACAATGAATAAAATTGCACAGCGCACAGAAGACTCATTAGAATATAAATCCATTGTTTCTGCACGTAGCCGTGAAAAAGAGGCTAATATGACAGAAGCGATTTCTCAAGCAGTAGCGTATACATCCATTAATTTAGGTGTAAAAGCGGTATTAGCACCAACAGAAAGTGGTAATACAGCAAGAATGATTGCTAAATATCGCCCAGGTGTACCAATTGTTGCTGTGACAGGCTCTGCCCATACAGCAAATACATTAACGTTAGTATGGGGTGTCTACCCAATTGTTTGTCAGCGTGTGACAACAACAGATGAAATTTTAGAGTTAGCTGTAGATGAAAGCTTGAAATACGGTTATGTTACACATGGAGATGCTGTTGTCATTACAGCAGGTGTACCAGTAGGAGAAGCGGGCACAACAAACTTAATGAAAGTTCATATTATTGGTGATTTACTAGCTCGTGGTCAAGGAATTGGCAAAGCATCTGTAGTTGGTAAAACAGTCATTGCAAAAAATGCTGCTGAGGCACTTGCTTATGATACAGATGGCTGTATCCTTGTCACAATTGGTTCAGATCGTGATATGATGCCAGCATTAGAAAATTGCGTTGGTTTAATTACAGAAGAAGGTGGACTAACAAGCCACGCGGCAGTTGTTGGCTTAAGTCTTGGCATTCCAGTAATTGTTGGTGTAAAAGAAGCGACAACATTAATACGCCACGGTCAAGAAATTACAATGGATGCAGAAACAGGTGTTATTTATAAAGGACACGCTAGCGTTCTGTAATGTATAGCAAAGAAGCTGTCTAAAAACAGCTTCTTCTATACTATATTTGGACAACCTTCTTTATTTAAATGAAACTAAATGGGCTATAATTACGTATATAAAGTATAGCTTCTTAAGTAGAGAGGGGAAAAATATGCGTAAATTTTTTCTTGGTTTCGTTGTCTATGCATTAGCCGAATTGGCGTTATTAATAATTGTTGGGAAAAACATTGGTGTTTTAAGTACATTGTTGCTCATTATTGCGACGAGTGCTCTTGGTATTTATGTGATGAAAAATAAAGGCATGCATTCTATGCAAAATGTTAAACAGGCAATGGCACATGGTGAGGCTCCTGGAGCTGCCTTAGTTGATACATTTTTAACATTTAGTGGTGGGTTGCTTTTAGCATTACCAGGATTTTTAACGGATATTGTTGGTTTACTGTTACTTATGCCTTTTTCACGAAAAATGTTCCAGCCGATTGCCTATTATTGGATGCGTAAAAAAATGAAAAAAGGACAATTTATTATCGTTCAAAGATAGCATTTTCCTTAAGCTTGACCGCTAAAAATAAAAAGATGGGGCTAAGCAAAATTCCATAAAAGCCAAATAATAAAATAGAGGCAGCGCTGATAAAAAATGTATGGAATGTACGTAATTGTAGCGTATTTGACCACAGCATGGAATCAGCAAGCTGCCTTGTTAATTGGACAAATAAATATAATAGTAAGATGGCTACACATAAAAAGGTATTGCCACTGAAATAAAAATAAATACTCATCGGTACAAGAAAAACACCGATACCAAAAAACGGTAGCACATCTGCAAATGCCACAATAAACGCTTTAATAATGGCTTGTTCAAATTGAAGAATCATAAATCCTGCGCATAAAATAAATAGGGTAATTGTAAACAATTGAAATTCTACAAACAAAAAGTAATGAAAAAGCTTCATAATTTTTGCAAAATGTGATTGCCATTCATGCCGATATTTTTTTGGCACATATTGAAAAAACCAGTACCGAGATTTACGCGTTTCCAATAAAGCAAAATAATAGGCTACTAAAAAAATAAATACTTCAATGACATGCTTCATTAATAATTGGAAAAGGTCTGCTGTGTATATAATGATAGAATCAAAAATGGATAATGATTTTTCCTTTAAAACCTGTATAAACATCGATTCATATTCGCTGAAAAGTGGAAAGTTTTGCAGTGTATCACGGATTTCTGGAAAAATTAGAATAACGCTATTGATTGATATAAGCACAAGTAGAAAAATACAAGTTAATATTAATATTTCAACAATAATAGCTGCTATCCAATAAGCAATCCGACAGTATCTATGTAAGAAATTTATAATAGGATACGTCGAAAATGACAAAAAAATAGCGAGAGAAACAGGTAATACGAACCAAAGTATGATTAAATAAAAAATAAAAAGCAAAATACTTGTAGTTATTTCATATGAAAAATACTTCAAATTCCTCATTTTTACAAATTCACCCCACAATCATTGATACATTAATGTCAAAATATACAAAACAACTTCTTTAAAGCGCATATTTAGTCGTTCGTACGTCTTTTTCTTAATTTGTTGAATTCCCATTCACAAAGCTGTCAAAAATGATTATAATAGCAATGTAAGCGATTTACTTAATGGTTCATATGAGCAGAAAACGTAAATGCCATATAAATAACGCATTTACATCAAAAAATTAAGAATGAGGGAGCGATAATTTATGTCAGCAACTAAAGGTTTAGAAGGTATCATAGCAGCGGAATCTAAAATTAGTTCAATTATCGATGATACACTTACATATGTTGGTTACAACATTGATGATTTAGCAGAAAATGCTTCATTTGAAGAGGTAGTTTATTTACTATGGCATACTCGTTTACCAAAAGAAGACGAGCTTGCTGAGTTAAAGCAACAATTAGCAGACAATATGTCTATTCCACAAGCGATTATTGATCAATTCAAAACATACCCACTATCAACTGTACATCCAATGGCTGCGTTACGTACTGCAGTATCTTTACTTGGTGTATTCGATGAAGAGGCGGATGTGATGGATCCAGAAGCAAACTACCGTAAAGCAATTCGTCTTCAAGCAAAAATTGCTACAGTAGTAACTGCGTTTTCACGTGTTCGTAAAGGTTTAGAGCCAGTTGCACCAAAACCTGAACTAGGATATGCTGCAAACTTCTTATACATGCTAAAAGGTGAAGAGCCAGAAGCTATTGAAGTAGAAGCATTTGACAAAGCACTAGTATTACATGCTGACCATGAATTAAATGCATCTACATTTACAGCACGTGTATGTGTAGCTACATTATCAGATGTTTATTCAGGTGTTACAGCTGCAATCGGTGCATTAAAAGGACCACTTCATGGTGGTGCAAATGAGCAAGTAATGAAAATGCTAACTGAAATTGGCTCACTTGATAATGTTGAATCTTATATTCAAAATAAATTAGATAACAAAGAAAAAATCATGGGCTTCGGTCACCGTGTGTACCGTAAAGGCGACCCACGTGCACCACATTTACGTGTAATGTCTGAAAAACTTACAAAATTAACTGGTAAACCAGAGCTTTATGAAATGTCAGTTAAAATCCATGACATGATTGTAGAACAAAAGAAATTACCTGCAAACGTAGATTTCTTCTCTGCGTCAGTGTATGATTCTTTAGGTATCGATCATGACCTATTCACACCAATTTTCGCAGTATCACGTACTTCTGGCTGGGTAGCTCATATCCTTGAGCAATATGCGAATAATCGCCTAATCCGTCCACGTGCAGAGTATGTTGGACCAGGTATGCAAAAATATATTCCAATCAGCGAGCGCTAATTTGGAAAATATGCTAGAATATTTAGGACTGTGTTAGTGCTAACACAGTCCTATGATTATGAATTTAGGAGGCAACAGAATGTCAAACAAAATTGTAGTTGAAAACGGCGTACTTAATGTACCAAACAATCCAGTAATTCCTTTCATCGAAGGTGACGGAATTGGTCCAGATATTTGGGCTGCAGCATCACGCGTAATCGACGCAGCAGTAGACAAAGCTTATAACGGTGAAAAGAAAATTGAATGGTTAGAAGTTTTAGCTGGTGAAAAAGCATTTAACCAAACTGGTGAATGGTTACCACAAGAAACTTTAGACAAAATTAATGAATACCTAATTGCAATCAAAGGTCCTCTTACTACACCAATCGGTGGTGGTATCCGCTCTCTAAACGTAGCATTACGTCAAGAACTTGACTTATATGTATGTTTACGTCCAGTACGTCACTTTGATGGTGTGCCTTCTCCAGTTAAACGTCCAGAAGACGTTGATATGGTTATCTTCCGCGAAAACACAGAAGACATCTACGCAGGTATCGAATACAAAGCTGGTTCAGATGAGCAAAAGAAATTATTAAACTTCTTACAAACTGAACTTGGTGTTAACAAAATCCGCTTCCCAGAAACTTCTGGTTTAGGTATTAAGCCAGTATCTCAAGAAGGTACAGAGCGTTTAGTACGTGCTGCTATCGAGTATGCTATTAAACATAACAAACCATCTGTTACTTTAGTACACAAAGGTAACATCATGAAATTCACTGAAGGTGGTTTCAAAAACTGGGGTTATGAATTAGCTGAAAAAGAATTTGCTGATCAAACATTCACTTGGAACCAATATGATGCAATTAAAGCTGAACAAGGTGAAGAAGCAGCAAACAAAGCACAAGCTGATGCTTTAGCAGCTGGTAAAATCTTAGTAAAAGATTCTATCGCTGATATCTTCTTACAACAAATCTTAACTCGTCCAACTGAGTTCGATGTAGTAGCTACAATGAACTTAAATGGTGACTATATTTCTGATGCATTAGCTGCACAAGTTGGTGGTATCGGTATCGCTCCAGGTGCAAACATTAACTATGTAACTGGACATGCAATCTTTGAAGCTACTCACGGTACAGCTCCAAAATACGCTGGTCAAGATAAAGTAAACCCATCTTCTGTATTACTTTCTGGCGTATTAATGCTTGAACACTTAGGCTGGCAAGAAGCTGCAGATTTAGTAACTAACTCTGTAGAAAAAACAATTTCTTCTAAAGTTGTAACTTACGACTTCGCACGTTTAATGGACGGCGCAACAGAAGTAAAATGTTCAGAATTCGCAAATGAGTTAATTAAAAACCTATAATTTTCTATATGAATATAGAATTCATCACAAAAGCTAATGCTTGATGATGCCGATATAATTAGGATAAAAGTAAAAATATTTACGAGAAACTTGTTTAATAGAGGGAGTGAGATGTATTTCTCCTCCCTCTTTTAAAATATATAACCTAATTTAAAGGAGCGTATTGAAATGTCTCTGAAACGTAAAAAAATCTCAGTAATCGGTAGTGGCTTTACAGGCGCTACTGCAGCATTTTTAGCAGCTCAGAAAGAACTTGGTGACGTTGTACTTGTGGATATCCCGCAAGCAGAAAACCCAACAAAGGGCAAGGCATTGGATATGTGGGAAGCAGCACCAATACAAGGCTATGATTCTTACGTAAAAGGCACTTCGAATTATGCAGATACTGCTGATTCTGATGTAGTAATTATTACTGCTGGTGTTGCACGTAAGCCAGGGATGAGTCGTGATGACCTTGTTCAAATCAATCAAGGTGTGATGAAAGCTGTTTCAAAAGAAATTGCTGAATATTCGCCAAATGCTACAATTCTTGTGTTAACAAATCCAGTTGATGCCATGACTTACACAGTGTACAAAGAAACAGGCTTCCCGAAAAACCGTGTCATCGGTCAATCAGGTGTTCTGGATACAGCTCGCTTCTGTGCATTTGTGGCAGAGGAATTGAATGTTTCTGTAAAAGATATCACTGCCTTTGTCTTAGGTGGTCACGGTGATACAATGGTTCCATTAACACGCTATTCATTTGCAGGTGGTATTCCATTAGAAACATTAATTGCGACTGAACGATTAGAAGAAATTGTAGATCGTACACGCAATGGTGGCGCTGAAATTGTCAACTTACTTGGCAATGGCTCAGCATACTATGCGCCAGCTGCGGCATTGATTGAAATGGCAGAGGCAATTTTAAAAGACCAGAAGCGTATTCTTCCATCTATTGCTTATTTAGAAGGCGAATATGGCTATCACGATTTATACTTAGGCGTACCAACATTACTTGGCGCAAATGGCATTGAAAAAATCTTTGAGCTGGAATTAACAGACAAAGAAAAAGCAGCGTTAGATCAATCAGCAGATGCAGTACGCAATGTGATGAAGATTTTAGTATAAGTAAGCAACGAGCGGGAGTGATTCCTGCTCGTTTTTTTTATAAAAAACTGATAGGATGTTCAAAGTGACGGATAGAACAAACATCAGCAAAGCAAGAGCTTGCTGTATATGAATGTTTTATTGTACTTTTGGCATAAAATTGATACTATGAATGTAGTATGATGGAAAAGGGGTTGGCGTATCTTTGCTTCAAAAAAATAGTAAGCTTGGTTTCACGATTGACGAAATTACAGTTGGCGAAAAAATTCATATTACGGAAAAAATTGAAGATCGAGATTTATTGCTGTATTTAGGGCTTACAAATGATAGTAATCCGCTTTATATTCAACATGATTATGCTGCCACAACACCTTTTCAAAAGCCCATTGTGCCAACAATCATGTTAAATGGTATTATTACATCAGCTGTGTCAAAGCATATTCCTGGACCAGGTGTGCGAATTATTGAGCAACATTTAAAATATTTAGGACCTCTCTATCACTATGAATTTTTTGATACGCTTTTAGAAGTAACAGCAGTTGATAAGATAAACAATACAATTACTATATCTGTACACTCTTATAATGAGCAAAAACAGCTTGTGATTGAAGGTATGCTATTGGTAACACCACCACTTGCAATATAGACGTCTTGGGATTTGAAATGGGGGTTTCAAATCACCTACGGAGGCATTAATTAGTTATGACAAAAACAATTTTAGTTATAGAAGATGAACTTTCTATTGCAACATTATTGAAATATAATTTAGAGCAAGCGGGCTATATCGTCGAAACGGCTGTAGATGGTCAAGAAGGATTAGATAAAGCTATCGATATACAGCCTCATTTAATTTTGCTTGATTTGATGCTACCTAAGTTGGATGGTATGGAAGTTTGCAAACAAATTCGGCAGCAACGCATGAATACACCGATTATTATGTTAACAGCGAAAGATGATGAATTTGATAAAGTATTAGGGCTGGAACTAGGCGCTGATGATTATATGACAAAGCCCTTCAGTCCTCGCGAAGTATTAGCACGTGTAAAGGCAGTGTTAAGACGTTTTACACAAAATATTGTGACGGAGGATAAGGACGAGCCACAAGAAAAAATGTACGAGTTTGGTCAATTGCGCGTATTCCCAGAACGCTTTGAAGTCTTTTTACAAGATGAAGCACTGGAGTTTACACCAAAGGAATTCGAACTACTTATTTATTTACTTGAAAATAAAAATCGTGTATTAACGCGTGATCAGCTATTAAGTGCTGTCTGGAAATATGATTTTGCAGGCGATACTCGCATTGTGGATGTGCATATTAGTCACCTTCGCGATAAAATTGAGGAAAATAGCCGTAAGCCTATGTTTATTAAAACGATTCGAGGTCTTGGCTATAAATTTGAGGAGCCTAAAACAACATGAAATCAATGAGCAACCGCTTATTCTTGACATTCATGCTTTTAATTGGAACGATATTAGCTGTCCTAATGATTGTGATAGGTCAGCTTTTTCCTGTTTATATGAAGCAATACAATGAGCAGGAACGCTCGCAAATCGAAGCATCCATGCGTCAAGTTATTGATGAACGTGAAATTGAGCTATCAAAGGAAGATCAAGAGGCATTGTATACCGTACAAAATATAGAGTATAAGGAATCTTTATTAACCTCTGCACGCACACGCCTTTACATGATTCTAGCTCTTCTTTTTGCAATAACGCTTATTTTAATAGCGATTATTAGTCGCTATATGATTCGTGATTTTACAGCACCTATTGATAATGTAACAGAAACGGCACTTGAGCTGGCAAAAGGCAATTATCGTGCGCGTGCCCATGAAAATGAACACGAACGCATGATACCACTTAGCCATTCCATTAATATTTTGGCACGTAATTTACAAGATATTACAACTATACGTGAAGTAGAGGAGGAGCGGCTGAAAACCTTAATTGAAAATATGGGTAGCTCTCTTATGATGATTGGTCGTGAAGGCAATATATCGATCGTGAATCGGGTCTTTTTAGATCGCTTTGGGATGCAGCTTGATGATGTACAGGGCAAAGTATTTCGCACAATTGGCTTACCGCAATCACTTGAGCAATTTATTGATCATGTATTTTTAACAGAGATGCCTTACCGCCAACAAATTAAAATGGAAGTGCAGCAGGAGCTTTATCATAAAGAGGTATACGGAGCGCCTGTTATTGGAGATCATGGGCGATGGCTAGGCGTTGTTATTGTTATGCATGATATTACGGAGCTAGTACGTTTAGAGCAAATTCGCAAGGACTTTGTCGCTAATGTATCCCATGAATTACGCACACCGATTACATCCATTAAAGGCTTTTCAGAAACGTTGCTGGATGGAGCCTATAAAGATGAAAAAATGCTAATTTCCTTTTTAGAAATTATTTATAAAGAAAGTAATCGTCTACAAATACTTATTCAAGACTTGTTAGAGTTGTCGAAAATTGAGCAGCATGGTTTTACGGTTAATATTATGCCAATGGGCTTGCAGGATGTATTGATTCGTGGTGCAGAGCTTACAGCGCCACGATTGGATGAGAAAAATATGAGCTTTCATGTAGATATAGAGCGCGATGTACAAGTTATGGGTGATGCCAATCGGATTATTCAAATTGTCACAAATTTAATTACAAATGCGATTACCTATTCCCTTGAAAACACAACCGTTTCGATTCGGTTAAAGGAAAATGAAACCTATGGCATTATTGAAATAGAGGATCAAGGAATTGGAATTGAAAAGCATGAAATTCCTCGCGTTTTTGAGCGATTTTATCGTGTGGATCGGGCGCGCAGCCGCAATTCTGGTGGCACAGGTTTAGGGCTAGCAATTGTCAAACACCTTGTAGAAGCCCATCATGGTCGTATTCAAGTGGAAAGTGAAGTAGGAGTAGGCACAAAAATGATTGTGATGATTCCAAAGAAAAATTAACAAATCCTTTACATTTATAAAATATTACATTCATATTTGGGCATTATACTTAATTAGTAGAAACCCCCTATATGAATCGCCATAAAAATTTTTGATAACTGCTATGTAGAAAGAATCTAGTGCTTTGTTTTGGCATTGGATTCTTTTTTTCTATTTTACAGAGTGGATAAATAGGTGTAAAATATAGTAGCATAACAGTTATCTTAAATGAATTCTTGCTTTTACGGTCAGTAAATTATACTTCTTTTCATCTAAATTAGTTTTTTTCTGACTGTTGAAGCAGAGAAAAATGGAGAGAAGGATTAACCATGAAAATCGTCAAAAGTATCGTGCAAATTGGCTATCTTTATGTGCTATTGTTGATTGGCAATAGTATTGCACGCCTACTTCACTTGCCGATTCCAGGGAGCATCGTAGGGCTTATTTTATTATTTTTACTTTTACAGTTTCATATTATTAAACTTGAATGGATTGAGCTAGGAGCGGCAGTATTATTAAGTGAGCTTTTGTTATTCTTTATTCCATCTGCTATTGGTATTATGGACTACCATGCATTATTCGGTGTCCAAGGCATAAAGGTTATACTTGTTATCGTTGTCAGTGCGATTATTGTGATGTTGATAACAGGCTTTACTGCACAATGGCTAGAGCAACGAAAGAAGGGTAAAGCAATATGAAGCTATTAATCGCTACGGTTAGCTTAGTAGGAACAATTGTGCTTTTTTATATTTGTAAGCAATTTTATCGAAAATATAAAAAAGAATGGTTAACACCTATGCTGATCACACCATTGCTGATTATTATTATTTTACTATTAGCAGGTATATCCTATAGCTCCTATAATGCGGGAGCCCATATGCTAACGAATTTATTAGGTCCTGCGACGGTGGCATTTGCAGTGCCCATCTATAAAAATATTCAGCTATTAAAAAAGCATGCAGTAGAAATTTTTATCAGTATTGCGGTTGGTTCGGTAGTCGCTATTGTGTCATCCTTTATAATGGCTTTGGTGGTAGGCTTAAATGATGAGTTAGTGCATAGCTTAGTACCACGTTCAGTCACAACACCAATTGCCATGGATATTTCCAATATGATTGGTGGTTCTCCTACGCTTACAGCTGTCTTTGTTATGACAACAGGTATTTTAGGAAGCCTCTTAGCCCCTATCGTGATAAAAATATGTCACTTCCATAGATCTTCCTCTAGAGGCTTAATGCTTGGGATGGGTGCACATGGTGCAGGTACATCGAAAGCATTTGAGTTTGGAGAGCTAGAAGGTACATTTGCAAGCTTGGCGATGATTGTGGCTGCATTAATAAGCATTGTGCTATCCACAACTATTTTCCCGGCATTTGAGCAGCTTGTTATTAATATCCTGTTACCGTAAAAGGTAGCAGGATTTTTTATTTTGGTTCAGCAAATTCTTTTTATATCGAGTGCGAAGCGACAAATCTTTTTTGCGTGAAAGCAAAGCGTCAACGGTCATTACGCTGGGGCATAATTAATTATATGAAAATATTTTGAAACTTTTTATTATACGTTCCGTAAACAATAGTAACAAGCAAAAGGGGGGAACAAATATGAGTGTGAAGAAGGCACTAATGATTGTTGGACTTGGAATTTTTGGAATTATCGCGCTTATTACTGTATTTACATCGTGGTACACAGTGGATGAATCAGAACAAGCTGTTGTCGTGACATTTGGCCGTGCAGATGATATGGTCACAACCTCAGGTCTACATTTTAAATTACCTTGGCCAGTTCAATCCGTTGAAATTTTGTCCAAAGAAACATTTAGCTTACAGTTCGGCTATAAACAAACAAAATCAGGTGAATTGGAAACCTATGATGCGGAAACGAAGATGATTACAGGGGATGAGTATATTGTCTTAACAGACCTTGTTGTCCAATGGAAAATTACAGACCCTCGTAAATTTTTATTTAACGCACAAAATCCTGAAGAAATTTTACATAGTGCTACATCCAGCGCGATTCGCTCTATTATTGGTAGCTCCACAATTGATGCTGCATTGACGGATGGTAAAGCGGAAATTGAAGCAAATACACGTGATTTACTTGTGTCATTGATCGAAAAATACGATATTGGCATTGGTGTTTTAGGTGTAAAGCTGCAGGATGTTGAACTACCAAATAAAGAAGTACGTGCTGCATTTACGGCGGTAACAGATGCACGTGAAACAAAAAATACGAAAACAAATGAGGCACAAAAATATAAAAACCAGCGCATCAGCGAAGCTGAGGGTGAAAAGGATGCCATTATTTCTAAGGCACAAGGAGCAAAAACAGCCCGCATTGAGCAAGCGCAAGGTGATGTCGCAGTTTTTAATAAAATGTATGAGCAATATAAAGGTAATCAGCAAGTTACACGAGAACGTCTAATTTTAGAAACGCTTGAAAATGTTTTACCAAAGGCACAGATTTATATTATGAATGATGATGGCAGTACAATGAAATATTTACCGCTACAGCCATTGCAACCACAGCAAGCACAAACAGAGAAAAAAGAAGGGAGCAGTAAGGATGAGTAAAAAAAATAAGGATGCGAATAAATTCCTTCGTTTTTTATCAGGCAAACCGAAAAAGACTGCTCCAACAGCTAATGGTACAGATGATAATGTTGTAAAAATGTCAAAAAAAGGACCATTAAATGCTAAAAAATATTTATCTCTTGCTATTACACTGACACTTGTTTTTGTAGCTGCCATTATTATCTTTACCAATGTTTATATTGTGAAGGAATCAGAGTATGCGGTTGTGCGCCAATTTGGGGAAGTTGTGAAATTTGAACGTGATCCTGGTTTGAAAATGAAAATTCCCTTTATTCAAAGTGTTACACGACTACCCAAAAATCAAATGACCTATAATATTTCAGAGGAAGAAATTAATACAAAGGATAAAAAGCGTATTATTATTGATAACTATGCTGTTTGGCGTATTACTGACCCTAAAGCATTAATCTCCAATGCAGGCACATTGAGCAAAGCAGAGTCGCGCATGGAGGAATTTATTTATTCAGTGATTCGAACAGAGCTTGGACAGCTAAGATATGATGAAATTATTAATGATGAAAATTCCTCACGCGGTAGTTTAAATGATCGTGTTACAAAGCGAGTGAATGAATTATTAGCAAATGATCAATATGGGGTAGAGGTAGTGGATGTACGCATTCGTCGCACAGATTTACCAACAGAAAATGAACAATCTGTCTTTACACGTATGATTTCAGAGCGTGAATCAACTGCCCAATTATATCTTTCAGAAGGAGATGCTCAAAAACGCCGTATCGAAGCACAGACAGATCAGCAGGTGCAAGAAATGCTAGCAACAGCTAATAAGGAAGCGGCAATTATTCAAGCAGAAGGAGAAGCAGAGGCAGCCAAAATTTACAATCAATCCTTCTCACAAGACCCTGAGTTTTATTCTTTATACCGTACATTAGAATCATATAAGAAAACGGTCGGAGAAGACACAGTCATTATTTTGCCAGCTACTTCGCCTTATGCAAATATACTGTCTGGCTATATTAAATAATAGCAAGTATAAGTCACCTCTCTTATTTAGAGGGGTGATTTTCATTTGTTATATTTTAGAAATAATAGGAATTTATAATTTTATATTCCCCAACTTGCGATAATTTGATAGAATAATAATGTTTAATATGAACAGTTGGGGGTAATAGCTGTGAAATTGCAAATTAGTGTGTGGCTTCAAAATTTAGGAATTGCTTGTAGTATTGCATCGTTATTAACACTTTTCTTCCGCCTCTCTGATTTTGCATGGGTGACCAAAAGTGTTTATCATATACCGCTGTTTTTTGTTATAATCTTTTTTGTAAGCATGATCATTGCAAATGATGTACGAAATATATTTAAAAAAATATTTTGGTATGAGAAACGTAAGGTTAAGCGTCCCATTTGGCAGGTTGGCATTGGCTTTATTTTCTTTTTAGCCCAAATTGGAATCGTGATGGTATTTAGTCAAGAGCTAACACAGCCACAATTAGGCGGAATGCCGTTATTTTTAGTATTTGCCTTTATGAATGCCTTCCTTGTAACGGTTATTTATGAAGAAGTTTTTTATTCTGCATCTTAATTCATAGGAAAAGCCAATCGCTCTGTGCGGTTGGCTTTTCCTATGGATAGAAAGCTTAAAGTGACGGATAGATTCCTCAAATAGATGGATAGAATAGAGGGACTGATGGATAGAGCTGATAGAGAAGCCACCCATTAGTTTTTTTACTTAAAATGTCCTGTTATGATAAAGTAGAAGTAGAAGACAGCGCAGGAGGATAAAATGATGACCAAGGAAAAATTGCTATTATTGGACGGTAATAGTTTAGCGTATCGCGCGTTTTTTGCGTTGCCATTATTAACAAATGATAGTGGTGTTCATACGAATGCTGTATACGGCTTTACAACAATGCTCCAAAAATTATTAGAAGAGGAGAAGCCAACAAAAATATTAGTGGCTTTTGATGCTGGGAAAACAACATTCCGCCATGAAACCTTTACAGAATATAAAGGAGGACGTCAAAAGACACCACCAGAATTATCAGAGCAATTTCCTTATTTACGAAAGCTCATTGATGCGTATGGTATTAAGCAATATGAGCAGGAGTTATATGAAGCGGATGATATTATCGGAACGCTTGCGAAAGAGGCTGCATCACAGGAGATGGATGTCGTTATTGTTTCGGGTGACCGTGATTTAACACAGCTTGCGACAGAGCAGGTAACGGTTTATATTACGAAAAAAGGGATTACAGAAATCGAGAAAAATACGCCAGCCTTTATTGAGGAAAAATATGGTTTAACGCCTTTGCAAATTATTGATATGAAGGGCTTAATGGGTGATTCCTCAGATAATATCCCGGGTGTGCCGGGCGTTGGGGAGAAAACGGCTGTGAAATTGCTGAAGGAGCATGGCTCGGTTGAGGCGCTTTATGCAGCAATGGATACGTTAAAGGCTTCAAAAATGAAGGAGAAGCTTGTAGCAAATGAGGAGCAGGCATTGATGAGTAAAAAGCTTGCAACAATTTATACGGATGCGCCAATTGGGATTTCACTTGCTGATCTTGCGTATGATGGACCTAAGGAAGAGGAATTAATCGGTGTATGGCAGGAACTTGGCTTTAAATCCTTATTAGAAAAAAGTGATTTTACGGTGCAAGAGGAGGAACAAGCGCCATTTGATTACCACATTATTCAAGAGGTGCAGCCAGAGCATTTACAGGATGTGATGGCTGTACATGTGGAGCTTGAAAATGAACATTATCATACTTGTCAGCAGCTAGGAATTGCTTTATCAGATGGTACACAAACATACTATATAGCTTTTGAAGCTGCTGTCAAATCAGATACATTACGCCTTTGGCTAGAGGATGCAACCAAAACAAAGTATCTTTCAGATTCAAAGGCTGCTCAAGCTGCATTACAGCGAGCGGGTATACGGTTAGCAGGCGTTGCGTTTGATTTATTGCTTGCTTCTTATATTAATAATCCAGCGCTAAGTGGAGATGATGTAGCGACTTTAGCGAAGGAGCTTGGTTATCGCGATGTGCAAGCAAACGAGGCGATCTATGGCAAAGGCGCAAAGCGTGCCATTCCTGATGAGAATACATTGGCACAGCATGCGAGTCGTAAGGCATTTGCTGTATGGTCATTACAGCCGAAGCTAGAACAGTTACTGCAGGAAAAGGAACAGTTTGAGCTTTATAAAAATTTAGAGCTGCCGCTTGCTGCTATTTTAGGCGAGATGGAAAGCGAAGGTATTATGGTAAACCGTGTAACATTGGAAAAAATGGGGCAGGAGTTAAGCGATAAGCTGTCAGTTATTGAGCAGGATATTTATGCGGCGGCAGGAGAAACCTTTAATATTAATTCACCAAAGCAATTAGGGGTTATTTTATTTGATAAGCTAGGCTTACCTGTGATTAAAAAGACCAAAACAGGCTATTCCACAGCAGCGGATGTCCTAGAAAAATTAAAGCCAGAGCATGCAATTATTGAGCATATTTTGTTATACCGTCAGCTTGGTAAATTGCAATCCACATATATCGAAGGTTTATTAAAGGAAATTCATCCAGAGGATAGCAAGGTGCATACACGCTTCCAGCAAGCATTAACAGCAACGGGGCGTTTAAGCTCGACAGACCCGAATTTGCAAAATATCCCGATCCGTTTAGAGGAGGGGCGTAAAATCCGTCAAGCCTTTGTGCCATCGAAGGAAGGCTGGCTATTATTTGCGGCGGATTATTCACAAATTGAGCTACGTGTACTTGCCCATATGTCAGAGGACCAAACTTTAGTGGAAGCTTTCCGTGAGGGCATGGATATTCATACACGTACAGCGATGGATGTTTTCCATGTAGCAGCGGACGAGGTGGATAGCAATATGCGCCGAGCTGCAAAGGCTGTAAATTTTGGGATTGTTTATGGTATTAGCGATTATGGGCTATCGCAAAACTTAGATATTACACGTAAAGAGGCTGCAACATTTATTGAGAAATATTTCGCCAGTTTCCCAGGTGTAAAACAGTATATGGATGATATTGTGCAAAAGGCAAAATTTGATGGCTATGTGACAACCATTTTAAATCGACGTCGTTATTTGCCTGATATTACAAGTTCAAATTTTAATATTAGAAGCTTTGCAGAGCGTACAGCTATGAATACACCAATTCAAGGAAGTGCCGCTGATATTATTAAAAAGGCAATGATTGATATGGATGCTCGCTTGAAAAAAGAAAAGATGCAAGCAAAACTTCTTTTACAAGTGCATGATGAGTTGATCTTTGAAGCACCTAAGGAAGAGATTGCATTACTAGAAAAAATTGTACCAGAGGTAATGGAAAATGCTATTGAGCTTGCTGTACCGCTTAAAGTAGATTTTAACTCTGGCTCAACATGGTATGAAGCAAAATAAGGGGGGATTCAAATGCCTGAATTACCAGAGGTAGAAGGTGTCGTCCAGGCATTGAAGCCAAAGGTTGAAGGACGTACTATTCAACAGGTTCAGCTATCTGACAGGGTGCATTTCTCTTTTAGTGAGGGCAAGCAATGCATTGTTAAACAAGCAGAGCCTGATGCTTTTGAGCAAACGTTGTCCAAAATGACGATTACAAAAATTGAACGACGTGCAAAGTATATTTTCTTTCATTTACTGAAGGAAGATGTTCCATATGTACTTGTCAGCCATTTAGGGATGACAGGTGCATGGTTTGTCGTAAATGCACCTGAGGACATTAATGAGGCAAAATTTCAAAAGCATATTCATGCAACATTTGCCATGGCGGATGGCGGTTATTTAATTTATTCAGATATTCGCCGCTTTGGTGAACTTCGCTTTTTGACCAAAATTGAGGACCATGCACCGTTAACAAAAATGGCACCAGAGCCATTTGATGAACAAGCTTGTGACTATTTTATCGCAAAATGTAAATTACCAAAGTATGAAAATAAGGCAGTAAAAGAAGTGATTATGGATGGGCAAGTCATTTCAGGCTGTGGCAATATTTATGCTACTGAGGCATTGTTCATAGAGAAAATTCACCCAGCACGCAAAGTAAACCGCATTAGTGAAAAGCGTAAACGTGCATTGTTTAAAACAATCGTAGCTGTCCTACGTCAAAGCATTGAAGCGGGAGGCTCAACGATTTCTGATTATCGAAACATTAATGGAGAAGCTGGGAGCATGCAAAATCGACTACAAATGTATGGGAAAAAGGTATGCCCAGTATGTGAAACGGCAACAAGTCAAATGACAATTGGTGGACGTACATCTGTCTTTTGCCCAAATTGTCAACATTAAAGGGGATTTAGCAATGATTATTGGACTGACAGGAAGTATTGCGAGTGGAAAAAGCACAGTAGCAAAAATGATGACGGCACTAGGCTTACCAATTGTTGATGCAGATAGTGTAGCACGAGATGTAGTAGAGCCAGGAACAGCTACATTGGCATTGATTGTTGAAAGCTTTGGACAGGCTATTTTACAAGAGGATGGCAGCCTAAATCGAACAAAGCTAGGAGATATTATTTTTCATGAGCCTACGAAGCGCAAAGTATTAAATGATATTATGCATCCAGCTATTAGGAAGGAAATGCTGCGCCAGCGTGATGCTTATGTAGCAGCAGGCTATCAGCATGTTGTAATGGATATTCCACTATTATTTGAAAGCAAGCTTCAGCATTTTGTGGATAAGATTATTGTTGTATCCGTAAGTGAGGAAGTTCAGCTTCAGCGTTTGATGGAGCGCAATCAATTATCGAAAGAGGATGCCTTAGCACGTATACATTCTCAGCTACCCATGTCAGTGAAAGAAAAGGGCGCACATGCAGTTATTTATAATAATGACACTATTGAGCATACAGAGGAGCAGCTAAAAAAAATCCTTACTCATTGGGATGTTATCTAGTGATCAAATGCGTAGTAAGCATAAGCTTGCTGCGTATTTTTTTTTGGGGAAATATAATTTTTCAGAAAATAAGAACTTTAAGATTATGCATATTAATTGTTCATCTTTTTTAAAATTGTGTTATACTATTCACTATAAAGTATATAATTATTATGAATATGTATCCACAGGAGGATTTATAAATGACAGTATCAATTGCTATTAATGGTTTCGGACGTATCGGGCGTATGGTTTTCCGCCAAGCGATCGTACAGCAAGACTTAAATATCGTTGCGATTAACGCAAGCTACTCAGCTGAAACGTTAGCACATTTGATTAAGTATGACACAAATCACGGAACATTTGCAGGTACGGTTGAACCAGCAGGCGATGCTATAGTTGTAAATGGTAAACGTGTACAAATTATTAGTGAACGTGACCCTTTAAAATTGCCTTGGACTACGATGGGTGTGGATATTGTCATTGAGGCTACTGGTAAATTTAATGAACGTGATAAAGCAGCTATGCACTTAGAAGCAGGCGCAAAAAAGGTGATTTTAACAGCACCAGGTAAAAATGAAGATGTAACAGTTGTATTAGGTGTTAATGATGACAAGCTTGATATTGCGAAACATGATGTTATTTCAAATGCTTCATGTACAACAAACTGCTTAGCACCAGTAGCGAAAGTATTAAACGACACATTTGGCATTGATAATGGATTAATGACAACTGTTCATGCATATACAAACGATCAAAAGAACTTAGATAATCCACATAAAGATTTACGTCGTGCACGTGGGTGTGCACAATCTATTATCCCAACATCAACAGGTGCTGCAAAAGCATTAAAATTGGTATTACCTGAGTTAGAAGGAAAAATTCATGGGATGGCACTACGTGTTCCAACTGCCAATGTATCTTTAGTAGACCTTGTTGTAGATTTAAAGACAGATGTTACAGTCGATGCTGTTAATGCAGCGTTTGTGAAAGCAGCAACAGAAGGACCAATGAAAGGAATTTTAAATTTCTCTATTGAACCATTAGTATCTGCAGACTACAATACAACTACTTACTCATCAACAGTCGATGGTCTGTCAACAATGGTATTAGGCAACCGTAAAGTAAAGGTACTTGCATGGTATGATAATGAATGGGGCTACTCTGCACGCGTCGTAGACCTTGTGAAAAAAGTAGCAAATGCATTAGAAACAGTGAGCGCCTAAGCATATGTAAAACACATTGAAATCTAAATGGTTTCAATGTGTTTTTTTGATGGGACAAGATTTAAATTGGTTATCTATTGCCAAATACTAATGCACTTTTCTTATATGCAGGAAATTTGTTATAATAGAAATATTAAATTGTTGTCAATCAGGAGAGTAATGCTATGAGATGTCCATCTTGCCAATTTAACGGAACGCGTGTAGTGGATTCGAGGCCAGTAGATGATAATAAAGAAATTCGAAGACGTCGTGAATGTGAGTCATGTGGCTTTCGTTTTACAACGTTTGAAAAAATTGAAGAAACACCATTAGTTGTGGTGAAAAAAGAAGGTTCACGAGAGGAATTTAGCCGTGAAAAGGTGCTGCGTGGGCTTATTCGTGCTTGTGAAAAGCGTCCAGTTGCACTTGATGTATTGGAGGAGCTTGTATTATCCATTGAAAAAGACCTTCGTCGTATTGGAAACTCAGAAGTACGCTCAGAGGATGTCGGTGAAATGGTGATGGATCGCTTAGCTAAAATAGATGAGGTAGCCTATGTGCGCTTTGCATCCGTTTACCGTCAGTTTAAAGATATTAATGTCTTTATCGAGGAAATAAAGGACATTATTCAACGTCAAACGGACCAGCAATCATAGAAAACAGAGAGGGTGAATGACGTTGATGCATTTATATAAGGAGTTGCAGCCTGGCGATCCTTTCGACATTCGTCTTCCTCATGCATTTTCTACACAGGAACGTCAATTAGTGACATTATTTTATCAGCCATTAACGGGTTCAGAGCCAATTAGTCTTTATTTAACATTATGGGCAGAGGCAGAGCAAAAACCAAAGCAGCAAATGACACATTATTATTTAATGAATGTGCTGGGGCTGCCGATTGGTAAAGTGTTTGAGGCTCGTATTGCATTGGAGGCTATTGGCTTATTACGCACATGGAAAAAAGAAAATGCGAGTGAACGAAGCTTTTTATATGAGTTACAGCGTCCACTTGATGCGGATCGATTTATGAAAGACCCCCTGCTATCGATGTTTTTATTTAGTAAAATTGGGGAGCAGGCATATCGAAATTTACGTCAACGCTTTATAGTACCAGTAAAAGACAAGGAATTGAAGGATGTATCTCGTGCGTTTATGGATGTTTATAAGCCTATTCATGCCAATATGCCATTGGACTTACAAGTTGATACAAGCCGTGAGGATAAACAGCAAAAGGTATATCCTTTTTATTTGGAGCAATTTGATTTTGACTTGCTGCAGGCTGGTTTATCAGAGCAATTAGTGCCTGCTAGCTTGCTGACAATGGAAATTCGAGAAGCCATTGCAAAGCTGGCATTTTTATATCATTTATCAGCTCTTGATATGCAAAAGGTAGTGATACTTGCCTTAGATGATGATTTAGGCATTTCACAGGAACGCTTACGCAAAGCTGCGGCAGATTTTTATAAACTAACGGTTTCAAAGGAGCCACCAAAATTAGCAAAAGTAACAGCGCCTGCTCCAGCAGAAGAGTCGGGACAAAAAACAAAGGAGCAGGAGCTACAGTATTATTTAGAAACAACTGCACCTGTGCAAGTGTTACGTGATATTAATAATGGCAAAGAGCCTCTACAAACCTCTGTACAGCTAGCTGAGAGCTTAATTGTGCAGCATGGTATGCCAATTGGGGTAGTGAATGCACTGCTGGAGTATGTGATGCTTACAACTGATATGAAGCTTCCTAAAAAATATGTGGAAACTATTGCCGATCATTGGGTACGGAAAAATGTGCAAACAGCGAAAGAGGCAATGGAGCTTGCACGTCAAGAGCATGATAAATATATGGCATGGAAAAACAAGCCACAAACGACAAATAAAACGAATTCACAGTCAAAGGGACGTGCAAGGCAACAGCGTGAAGAAAAAGTGCCTGAATGGTTTTATAAACGGAATGACAAACAAGAGGAAGCTACTGCTAGCACGATAGATTTTGAAAAAGAGCGTCAAAAAATATTAGAAATGCTAGGAAAAAGCGAATAATAAAGAAGGTGAGTCACAATCGAACCCATTAATGGACCATTAAAACGAGCAATTCAAGTACCGTCGTTTCAAGAACGCTATGAAGCCATGCGACGTGAAATTTTAGAGCATCCGCATGTGCAGGAATTTTTAGCACAGCATGCACAGGAGCTAAGCTATGACAATATTGAACGGAACTTACCAAAGCTACATGAATATATTAGTCAATCAACGGAATGCTGTGGCTGTGACAATACAGAGCATTGTACAAATTATTTAAAGGGCTTCCTCCCTACATTAAGGGTGGTACGGAATTCCATTGAAATGGATTATGTGCGCTGTGAGCAAAAGATAAGAGAAGAAGAGCGTCGAGATGTGGCAAACATGATTGCAAGTATGCATATGCCAAAAGATGTATTGCAAGCAACGATTCAAGATTTAAGTATTGATGATGAATCACGTGTGGCGATTGCCCAGCAAGCAGCTCAATTTGTAAAAATAACGAAAGAAACAGGTCACTTACCGTCAAAGGGTTTTTACTTATATGGTAAATTTGGTGTAGGGAAATCCTTTGTGTTAGGTGCGCTTGCGAATGAATTAGCGTCTATTAAAATTCGCTCTGTTGTAGTTTTCGTCCCAGAATTTTTACGTGAAATGAAAAATGCTATCGGTGATAATACATTAAATGAGAAAATTGATTATGTAAAAAAAGCACCTGTTTTAATGTTGGACGATCTTGGTGCGGAAACAATGACGGCTTGGACGCGCGATGAGGTTTTAGGAACCATTTTCCATTATCGTATGGCGGAGCAATTGCCAACATTTATTACTTCTAATTTTAATTATGAGGAATTAGAGCATCATTTAGCACAGTCACAAAAAGGAGATATTGAGGTTGTAAAGGCAGGGCGAATTATGGAGCGCATTAAAGCTTTAACTGTGCCCATTGAAATGCGTGGTAAAAATCGTCGACTATAAGTTGCATTTTTCGCCAATCGAGCGTATACTGACTCATATACTTAATAGCAACATGCGTTGATGAGGACATGAATTTTGTGTATCAGCTTATAAGAGAGGGAAGTCATCGGCTGAAAGCTTCCTAGTGTGAGCACTAAATTTACTACCTACTGAGCAGCGAAAGGGATAATCTTTCGCCGGTCCCTAGCCCGTTAGCTAGCCTAGAGCTTCGTCTGACTAACTATAGTCGGAAGGAAGAAGGGTGGAACCACGAGCATACGCTTCGTCCCTTTCGTGAGGGACGGAGCTTTTTTATTTTTCTAGGATAAAATAAACTGCTCATAAAGAGTATAGAGTCGCTCAAATAAGCAGCTATTTAAACTTATCATGGCTTTCATCAAGCATTATGTATGTTACAAAAAACAAAGGAGTGCAAAAACATGTCAGAGAATATTAAATTAACTTTTCCAGATGGCGCTGTAAAGGAATTTGCAAAAGGCACATCCACTGATGACGTAGCATTATCCATCAGCCCTGGCCTACGTAAAAAAGCTTATGCAGGTAAAATTAATGGTGTCTTAGTCGATTTAAAAACACCGATTGAAGAGGATGCAACAATTTCAATTATTACACAGGATGATGAGGAAGCACTTGAGATTTTACGTCACTCAACAGCGCATTTAACAGCACAGGCGGTTAAACGTCTATTCCCAGACGCAAAGCTTGGAATTGGTCCAGTTATTGATGGTGGTTTTTACTACGATATTGACTCACCAACACCAATCACTGCTGAAGACCTGCCAGCTATTGAAAAAGAAATGAAGAAAATCATTGCAGAAAACCTTGAAATTGAACGCAAAAATGTAAGCCGTGCTGAAGCACAAGCCATTTATGAGAAAATTGGCGATGAATATAAATTAGAACTACTTGAAGCGATCCCAGAGGATGAGCAAGTATCTATTTATTATCAAGGAGAGTTTTTCGATCTTTGCCGTGGTATTCATGTACCATCCACTGGTAAGCTTCGTGAATTCAAGCTGTTATCTTTAGCGGGTGCTTATTGGAGAGGAAACTCTGATAACAAAATGCTACAACGTATTTATGGTACAGCATTCTTCAAAAAAGATGAGTTAAAGCATCACCTACAAATGCTGGAAGAAGCAAAAGAGCGTGATCACCGTAAAATTGGGAAAGAACTAGACTTATTCACAACTTCTCAAAAGGTAGGTCAAGGTTTACCATTATGGCTACCAAATGGTGCAACAATACGTCGAGTAATTGAGCGTTATATTGTAGATAAGGAATTATCGCTTGGCTATAAACATGTGTATACACCAGTGTTAGGTTCAAAAGAGCTGTATCAAACTTCTGGTCACTGGGATCATTACCAAGATTCTATTTTCCCACCAATGGAGATGGATAATGAAACATTAATTATGCGCCCAATGAACTGTCCGCACCATATGATGGTTTACAAAAATGGTATGCATTCTTATCGTAACCTACCATTACGTATTGCAGAGCTTGGTACAATGCATCGTTACGAAATGTCAGGGGCGGTTTCAGGCTTACAACGTGTACGTGGGATGACATTAAATGATGCACATATCTTTGTTCGTCCTGACCAAATTAAAGAAGAATTCCAAAAAGTAGTACAGTTAATTTTAGAGGTTTATAAAGATTTCGACTTAAATGATTATTCATTCCGTCTATCTTACCGTGACCCAGCAGATACTGAAAAATACTTTGATGATGATGCGATGTGGGAAAAGGCGCAAGGTATGTTAAAAGAAGCAATGGATGAGCTTGGCTTAGATTACTTCGAAGCAGAAGGTGAAGCAGCATTCTACGGTCCAAAATTAGATGTTCAAGTGAAAACAGCTATTGGTAAAGAAGAAACACTATCAACAGTTCAACTTGATTTCTTATTACCTGAACGCTTTGACCTCACTTATGTTGGTGAAGATGGCAAGCCACATCGTCCAGTTGTTATTCACCGTGGTGTTGTATCAACAATGGAGCGCTTTGTAGCCTTCTTAATCGAAGAATATAAAGGTGCATTCCCAACATGGCTAGCACCTGTGCAAGTAGAAGTCATTCCAGTATCCAATGAAGCACACTTCGACTATGCAAAACAAATCGAAGAACAATTAACAGCAGCAGGCTTACGTGTAGAAATGGATGACCGTGAAGAAAAGCTTGGCTATAAAATCCGTGAAGCGCAAATGAAGAAAATCCCGTATATGCTTGTTATCGGTGATAAAGAAGTAGAGGCAAACGGTGTCAACGTTCGTCGCTATGGCTCAAAAGATTCTGAAACAGTAAGCTTCGAGGAATTTTTGGCAACTATTAAAGCAGAAAGCACAAAATAATACCTAGCACGAAAATCTCATTTCAATGCTTGAAGTGAGGTTTTCTGTATAAATAACCAATGTTTGGGCTAAGGTAATGATAATAAGCAAAATAAATATTTGACAGCTTATTTTATACATGCTAATATAGATAAGGTTAATGAATACAAAGTTTGTGGTTGAAGTAGAGGCTGCCCGCTTCTCACCTGATACAACGCTTTAAAGGCTGTGAACAGGTATGACACGTTGAATTGTTTTGCGTAGACTTGCGCATGCACATATAGCGGGCGGACATCTTCAAAAATGTCCGTCCTTTTTTTATGGACATGACAAGAGGATGTACCGTTCAACCGGGCAAGGCTTTGCCCAAACCATGTATTCGCGACAACTACTTGGAGGTGGATTACTATTAGCAAAGACATGTATGTAAACGAAGGCATTCGCGCACGTGAACTTCGATTAATCGATCACAATGGTGACCAACTTGGTGTAAAGACACGTAATGAAGCGCTAGAAATCGCCGCTCGTGTAAACTTGGATCTTGTCCTTGTGGCCCCTCAAGCCAAGCCGCCAGTCGCTCGTATCATGGACTATGGTAAATTTAAGTTTGAACAGCAAAAGAAAGACCGTGAAATTCGTAAAAATCAAAAGGTCATCGTAATGAAAGAGGTTCGTTTGAGCCCAACAATCGATGAGCATGATTTCCAAACGAAGTTACGTAATGCGATTAAATTCCTTGAAAAGGGCGATAAAGTAAAATGTAGCCTACGTTTCAAAGGTCGTGCGATTACACATAAAGAAATTGGTCAACGTGTGTTAGATCGCTTTGCTGAAGCTTGTGCTGAAGTATCAACGGTAGAACAAAAACCGAAGATGGAAGGCCGAAGCATGTTCTTAGTTCTTCAACCAAAGAACGAGAAATAATATTAGACGAACAGTTTAGGAGGAATTCGACATGCCAAAAATGAAAACTCACCGTGGAGCTGCGAAACGTTTCAAAAAAACAGGCTCAGGTAAATTAAAATACGACCGTGCTTATGGAAGCCACTTATTCGCAAACAAATCTACGAAACAAAAACGTCACCTACGTAAAGCAAACATCGTTTCATCTGGTGACTTCAAGCGCATCAAATCTTTACTTGTTTACATGAAATAATTGACTACAAAATAACTAACAACTAACATTCATTTTTAAATGAAAAGCAGGAGGTAATTCATATGCCACGCGTAAAAGGCGGAACAGTGACGCGCAAACGTCGTAAAAAAGTTTTAAAATTAGCTAAAGGTTACTTTGGTTCTAAACATACATTATATAAAGTTGCTAACCAAGCAGTGATGAAATCAGGTCAATATGCATACCGTGACCGTCGTCAGAAAAAACGTGATTTCCGTAAATTATGGATCACTCGTATCAATGCAGCTGCTCGTATGAACGGTCTTTCTTACAGCCGTTTAATGCACGGTTTAAAAGTTGCAGGTATTGAAGTGAACCGTAAAATGCTAGCTGACCTTGCTGTAACAGATGCTGCAGCATTCTCTCAATTAGCAGACGCTGCTAAAAAAGCAGTCGCTAAGTAATTTTTACACCCAAAGCAATAGGTGTTAAAAAGGCTGATGGATTTTTCCGTCAGCCTTTTTTATGTTAGATTAGTAGTATATGTTTTGGGTAAAGGAGTCAGGTATGGGGCAAGCATTATTAGCTTATATAAGCATTGTATCAATTGTGCTACTTATTTTAATGGGTATGGATAAATCACGAGCAAAAAATAAGGAATGGCGTATTGCAGAGCGCACGTTATTTATACTTGCAATAGCAGGAGGAGCTGTCGGCGGTGTGCTTGGTATGTATTTATTTCGCCATAAAACACGCCACAATAGCTTTGCATTTGGCTTTCCTTTGTTAGCAGCAATTCAAATCTTCTGTATTGTACAATTGTGGGCATAATAAAAGAAACACATCCTCATCATGAGGATGTGTTGCGCATAAGCTGTTCAATAGGCTGTTTCCAATTAATTTTAGCATTTGGATAGTTCATTAAAATTTCTTGCTGTAAATATTGGAAATCGCTTTTTGTAAAACCTTGCAATGTTGCAGCATCACGAGCACCGATGAAAATGGAAACAACTTCAAAGGCATCTTCTGTTGTACCTAGGTATTTTTCCCCCTCAAAAAGAGCGCCTTTATAAGAAATAAAGAAATTCTTTCGCACATTTTTTACATCGTCATAAAAATAATACTGACCTTTTTCATATGCCTCATCAAGTTTGCGCTTAGGATCGGTTATATAACGTATCGCTTTGTAAAATACATAAATAATAAGTGCTATTACAGCAAGTCGAATAAGTAACGGCAACATTTTTAAATTTCCCCCTTGAAGAAAGGTTATTCCTTCCTATACGATTAAAGGGGTCAAATAGTTTCATTTTATTTAATTATTTTTTTAAAATTTAGGAGAAGAAAATGAATTTACAACAATTGTTTAACATGCAAAAAGAGCTTGATGCTTTTATTGAGCAAACACAAAATATTCAACATGATGTATTTCAAGAAAAAGGCTTAGCATTACTAGTAGAGCTAGCCGAGCTTGCAAATGAAACGCGTTGCTTTAAATTTTGGAGTACCAAGGGACCATCAGAGCGTGAAGTTATTTTAGAAGAATATGTGGATTCTATCCATTTTATCTTATCGCTTGGCTTATTAAAGGGCTATACATCCATTGAAACATGGCCAATAAGCGCTGAAAAAAGAAATTTAACCGAGTTATTTTTAGAAACACAAAAGGCTATTTTACTGTTTATTGAAAAGCCTACCGAGAATCAATATACAACGATATGGCAATACTATGGATTGCTTGCATACAACCTTGATTTTACATTTGACGATGTTGTGAGTGCATATCTTGAAAAAAATAAAGAAAATTATAAGCGTCAGCAATCAGGCTATTAAATAAAGTAATATATCAATTTTCAGACGATTAAGCTAGGAATATTTCGATAAACGAAGTATAATAAAGAGGAAATAAGAAGTGGGAGGCAAAAGGATGACACAGCTAGATTCAACATTACAAATGTTTAAAGATTTAACAGATGCGAATGGGATTGCAGGCAATGAGCGTGCACCACGCGAAGTAATGAAAAAATATATCGCACCATATGCTGATACTGTTGAAACAGATAACTTAGGTAGTGTCATCGCTAAAAAAGTAGGCGATGAAAACGGTCCTAAAATTGTTGTAGCAGGACATTTAGATGAAGTGGGCTTTATGGTGACACAAATCGATGATAAAGGCTTTATCAAATTCCAAACAGTGGGCGGCTGGTGGAGCCAAGTTATGCTTGCTCAACGCGTCACAATCACGACACGTACAGGTGATGAAATTATTGGGGTAATTGGTTCAAAGCCACCACATATTTTACCAGCAGATGTACGTAACAAAGTAGTAGACATTAAAGATATGTTTATTGATATTGGTGCAGCCTCTAAAGATGAAGTGCTTGGGTGGGGCGTACGTCCTGGCGATATGATAACGCCATATTTTGAATTTAATGTGATGAAAAATGATAAATATTTATTGGCAAAAGCATGGGATAACCGTATTGGCTGTGCGATTGCCATTGATGTAATGAAAGCATTGCAAAATGAAAAGCACCCAAATATTCTTTATTCGGTAGCAACTGTACAGGAAGAGGTTGGGCTTCGTGGTGCGAAAACAGCAACACATAAAATTCAACCTGATATTGGCTTTGCTGTAGATGTAGGCGTAGCTGGAGATACTCCTGGTGTGACAGCGAAAGAATCAACAAGTAAAATGGGCGCAGGTCCACAAATTGTTGTCTATGATGCATCAATGGTTTCACACCGCGGCTTACGTGAGTTTGTATTAGATGTGGCAGATGACAACAATATTCCATATCAATTTGAAACAATGGCTGGTGGTGGCACGGATGCTGGCTCCATTCATCTAACAGCAAATGGCGTACCAGCGCTATCAATCGGTATTGCGACTCGCTATATCCATTCACATGCAGGTATCCTACACCGTGATGATTATGATAATGCAGTAAAACTAATGGTAGAAGTGATTAAAAAATTAGACCGTAATGCAGTCAATAAAATTACATTTGACTGATTGAATGAAAAGAACTAAATAGAAATACTATCGTTTTGCCTTCTAACTAAATGTTAGGAGGCTTTTTTTACTTATTGGTACTAAAAATGCTTATAAACAATATTACACATAGCATAAATATCGTGATTGATAATGCTCGACTCTTCATTTCTCACTATAAAATCGGATGTTTTGTATTTAAGCAGCGCGTTCATAAGTTTATATATTTCTTTCAAAAGTGACGGTATAGATGGCGACAATTTTGTTAATATGCATAAATAGTAGGTTGTACGAATTTTTGTCACAATTTAAAATAAATAAAAAAATATTATAAAAATTCAGTTGATTTTATATTTATGCATGTTATACTAAGTTCAACAGCAACGAAAGCAAGGAGCGAAGGCGATGAAATTACTCGAAGAAGTACAGTTAAAGTTAGTAGCTAGTTTAAAGGGGAAAGACTTACTAACTTTGCTAGACTATACAAGTCAAGAGGTTCAGCAATTGGTTGAGCTAGCAACACAGCTAAAAACAATTACAAAAGAAGGAAAATGCCCAAAATTACTAGAGGGTAAAACATTGGGCATGATTTTTGAAAAACATTCCACTCGTACGCGTATTTCATTTGAAGTTGGTATGAATCAATTAGGTGGAAAAGGTATGTTTATGCATGCACGTGATTTACAAATTGGCCGTGGCGAGTCGATTTATGATACGGCACATGTTTTATCAGGCTATTTAGATGGTATTATGATTCGTGCAAATTCCCATGCGATGGTGAAGGAGCTTGCTGAGCATGCAGCTATTCCTGTTATTAATGGATTAACAGATATTTATCATCCATGTCAGGCACTAGCTGATTTAGAAACAATAGCCGAAAACAAAGGGGATTTACAAGGGCTTAAAATTGCCTATGTAGGCGATGGCAATAATGTAGCGCACTCATTAGTCGTTGCTGCTGCCCATGTCGGCATGCATGTAGCGGTAGCAACACCAGTTGGTTATGAATGTGACGCGGAAGTAATAGCAAAAGCACAGGCAATTGCTGCAGCAAATGGTAGTACAATTCTTGAAACCCATGATCCTGTGGAGGCAGTGCTAAATGCAGATGTTGTTTATGCAGATGTTTGGACATCAATGGGGCAAGAGGAGGAAACAGCAAAGCGTTTACAAGACTTTGCAGGCTATCAAATTAATGATGAGCTTGTAGCACATGCTAAATCAGATTATATGTTCCTTCATTGCTTACCAGCACATCGTGAAGAAGAAGTGGCAACATCAGTTATTGATGGTCCTAATTCTTATATTTTTGAGCAAGCTGAAAACCGACTGCATGCACAAAAGGCTGTACTTGCTTCGATTCTAGCTTAAAATACAATCTCGATAAAGTTTGCTTGGGCAACAGAGGGTGTCCCTGCAAATAGGCGATAGTGGTGCACAGACAGAGGGATGTAAACCACGCGCGATGTTTGTTGTCAAGATGGATGGCTACATCGCTACATATGTAAAGCAACCTGGGAGACGCTGGGTTGCTTTTTTCTTTTAGGTAAATACATCCCGCTAATTATTTAGGTAATCAGCGGGGGCTTTTGATTATGTGAAAATTTTACCGGGATTCATAATATTATAGGGGTCTAATGCTGCCTTTATACTTTTCATGACGACTAGTGCTGCTCCATGCTCAGTTGATTGATATTTCATTTTACCAATTCCCACGCCATGCTCTCCTGTACAGGTGCCGCCTCGTAGCAAAGCATATTGAACGATACGCTCATTAAAGTGGTCTGCTTTTGCTTGTTCTTCTCGGTCAAGTGGATTGAGCATTAATAGTGTATGAAAATTACCATCTCCCACATGCCCAACAATACCACCTGCAAGTCCAACATGATCGAGCTGTTCACGTGCATATAAAATAGTTTCTGCTAGCTTTGAAATAGGCACACAAACATCTGTTGACATTAGCTTTTTGCCTGGGTATGCGTGGATATAGGCATAGGCTAATGAATGACGTGCCTCCCATAGCTTATTGCGTGCCGCATTGTCGTGCTCAAATTCAACAGATAAGCAGTTAAAGTCCTCAAAAATTTCCTTTGTAAATGCAATATCTTCTTGCATCCCTGCTTCATTTCCGTGAAATTCTAAAAATAGTGTTGGCTTTTCAGTAAAGGCTGTTTCATTATACAGATTAACCTGCTTGATAGATGCCTCATCAACGAGTTCCACTCGACCTATTGAAATACCCGCTTGCAATAATGCAGTGACAGCGCTAACAGCATCAGCAACTGTGTCAAAAATAGCACGCCCTGCTGTCACAAATTCAGGTATGCCGTAAACTTTTAATGTTAATTCTGTAAAGCAGCCAAGTGTTCCTTCTGATCCAACAAATAAACCATTTAAATGATAGCCAGAAGAGGATTTTGCAGCCAAATTTCCTGTATGGATAACAGAGCCATCTGCTAGCACCACCTCTAAATCGCGCACTTGATCTCGCATTACACCGTAGCGTACCGCAGTTGTGCCACTTGCATTGGTTGCTGCCATGCCACCGAGTGTTGCATCAGCGCCTGGGTCTACTGTGAATTGCAGACCGTGCTTTTTTAATTCTTTGTTTAATTGTGAGCGTGTCACACCGGGCTGTACCTTTACAAGAAGGTCATCTGGCCGAATTTCCAAAATGGCATTCATATCAGAGAAATCAATGGAAATACCATGTGCAATAGGAATGACATTGCCCTCTAAACTTGAGCCAACACCAAAAGGTACGACAGGTACACGTTCCGCATGCGCAATTTTTAAAATCGCGCTAACATCTGCTGTGGAACGGGGAAAGACAACAACATCAGGTAAGCTTAGTGCATGATGAGATTCGTCTTTTCCATGTAACTGTCGTACGGTTTCATTTGTAGATATTTGTTCTTCTAATAAAACTTGTTTAAGTTGATTTACAATAAGTTCTACTGCAACTGCCATGCCAATCCCTCCAAATTTTCTGATAACTAAAACTTTATCATGCATTTATTGGAAAGGGAATGCATTAACATTAAAAAGTTAATTGGCAAAAGCCTTCTCTAATTTTTGAACGAATGCATCCTGTTCAGATGTACTTGATTGCTGCCACCATTTTTCAAAAAATACACCAAGCCCCGGCAATAAATGTTCCTCTCCACGGCTAATCGCATCCTCTACAATATCTTTAAATTCGTCTGCCGATTGACCATGTACATTCGCTGCAATTGCATTTCTTATTTGAAAATTCATTGATATTCGCCTCCTTACTAGTAATTTGTCCAACCATCACTAAAATATGTATGAAGCACCAAAGAAAATAGCTTATTTTTTTATAAATAAACTATTGTTATGCATAAATATTACAAAAAATTTATGAAAACTGCTGCTGCTAAAGGGACAAATGGCTATTCGCCTATCAGCACTGTTTCAGTCTAAGATAAAAGTACCTAGGAATATTGGACTGTGCACAGTTGATAGGAAGAGGAATATGACTATTCAAGGCAAGCAAAAGCTATCACCTACCCAACCATTCGATGAAATATTGGAGGCAGTGCAACCAATGATTACAGCTATTTTTTCACAGCTCCGTATCTACAAGGATTTTGATAATTATCGTCATATTGCCGCCATTGCAGTCTGGCAAGCATGGCAAAAAGCTGATCCATCCAAAGGACAATTTTCTGCTTATATTTATACAACAGTGAAAGGGGAGCTTTTAAAGGAATTAGCAAAGGAAAAGCGTTATACAGAGAAGATAACGACTGTTGATTATGAAACACTTAACTATATATATGATGCATTGGAGGAAGGAAATAATCAAAAAAATGTTATGATGGTAGAGAGTATACTGTCCCAGTTACAGCAGGTAGAAAGAAGCATCATACTCCTTTATTATATAAAAGGATATAGTCATCAGGAGATAGCAAAGGAACTAGGTTTATCTGTCGCCGCTGTGACCAAAAGGCGTGCAAGGATAATAAAAAAGCTACAAAAACAGTTTTTTATTATAGAATAACGAAATAAATTATCAAAAGTATGCTAATATTGAAATAACATGAATATTAGCATACTTTGTAAAAATGCATACAAGTTCCGATAAAAGTGTTATGATTTGTAAGAAGTTAAGGGTATAGACAACTTATTTTAATTCGATATAGATAGTTAAAATTTCCTAGTGAATTTTGAGCATACTGTATGGAGGGTTCGGATTGGAGAAATGGTTTAGTCAGCTAGAGAAAAAAGAGGTTTGGCATGTGGTATTGCCCTTATTGCTTGTAATACCATTACTAAGCTTTAGCAATCAAATTTATGGTGTTTTTCATGGTGATATTTATAAAAATTTAAAATTAGTGATCCAAGTGTTGATTATCGTGTTTACAATGGCGATTGCTATACAATCCTATTTAGTGTTTTCACACTTATTATCAAATCAAACTTTATACATAGGGAATTTATTTTTTATCATTGCTTTGTTGGAATTAGTTAGCTTAGTGTTTAGTCAACAGCATTTAGCTGCCTGGGATTTTATGGGTGAGCCATTACATATATTAGCGCGTTTATATGTGTCACTTGGATTTTTATTTATTATTTTATGCCCTAAAAAACAATTATCGCTAAAATATCGAGCATTGACGTATGGCAGCTCTTTTCTTTTTGTGATCGCAAGTATTTTTCTTGCCTATCTAGCTACACAATTACTACAAACGCAATGGCTGATTCGCATTGATAATATAGTTCATCTTTTTTCAGTAGTTTTTCAAATCATTACAATCATCATTGTTAGTAGGTATATATACAAAATACCAAAGCGTTCAATGTGGATAATTGGTGCTGCTGCTGCTCTTATTGTAAGTGATATCTTTTTTATGATTAGCCGTGATAACAATGCGATATGGGACTTCTCAGCACTGATTTATCAATTTTTAGCGTTCTACTTTTTCTTAATGGCGATTTATTATACATCTGTTGAAAAACCATTTCAGCAGCTATTAAAAATTAAGAAGGACCTTGAGCATTCCCAGCAGGAGCTGCGATTTCAGGCATGTCATGATGATATTACACTATTGCCTAATGAACATTTATTGCTCAAAACATTAAAGGACCATTTACATGAAAATAGTTTGCAAAAGGCGGTTATTGCAGTTGAAATTGATCGCTTTGCAGCCATTCGCTCTTCTATAGGCATCAGCAACTCCAATAAAATGATGAAGCTCGTAGCGGATCGTATTCAAGCAATTGTGCCCCCCAATTATTTTGCTACGAAATTGCGTGAGGAACAGTTTGTTATTTATGTAAATGATGTAAAGAGTATTGAGGAGCTATTACAATTTTGCTTAAATTTAAAAAGTGTAATGAAGGACCCTGTGCAAGTGCAGTTGTTTTCCTTAAATGGTAACTTAAATATAGGTATTGCCTTATACGAGGAAAAATGGACAGGTGAGGAGCTATTAATGCATGCACAGTTAGCTATGCAGGAGGCAAGGCAAATCCCTCAAAGATTGCTGTTTTATAAGCCTTATATGTCAAAAGGCATTGCAGATCGTATTCTTTTAGAGCAGGAGTTACATAAAGCATTAGAAAACCATGAATTTTATTTAGATTATCAGCCACAGGTTAATTTAAAAACAGGCACCATTGAATCGGTAGAGGCTTTAGTGCGCTGGCGTCATCCAACACGTGGCTTTGTATCACCAGAATTATTTATTCCTATCGCTGAGGAAAGTGGTTTGATTATTCCACTTGGTGAATGGATATTAGAAGCAGCCTGTATGCAAGCAAAAATTTGGGAGCAGCAAGGATTACCACCGCTTAAGGTGGCAGTAAATTTATCACTTGGTCAACTATTTCAGCAGGATTTAGTGGAAATGGTGGAAGCCATTTTAGTACGTACAAAATTAGAGCCGAAATTTTTACAGTTGGAAATTACAGAAAGTATGACGATGAACATTGACCAAATGACACAGCTACTTCATGAACTAAAGGCACTTGGTATTCAAATTGCTGTAGATGATTTTGGTACAGGTTACTCATCCTTATCTTATTTAAAGGAATTTCCAATTGACTGTTTAAAAATTGACCGTACATTTGTGAGAAATGTTCCACATAATCCAAATGATGAAGCACTTGTAGCGATGATTATTTCGATGGCAAAGCATTTACGTCTAAAAGTTGTGGCAGAGGGGATTGAGGATGTGGAGCAGCTTGCATTTCTTAGCGATGGCGGCTGTGATTATATTCAAGGGTATTTATTTAGCAAGCCCATCTCTCCCCAAGAGATTTCAGAAACGTTTACAGCGCTGCATCAACATGTAAAAGAAACATTACGACGACTAAAAGGTGATTATACAATTTAGGGTGTTCAATAAACAGAACCTGCTTTTTCTAGGGAAAATGAAGCAGGTTCTTTACTTATTTAGTGGACAAGGTATTCTTCTTTTAGCTCGGATATCGCCACTTCGGAGCGCTCCTCTAAAGAGCGGCGAAGATGAACAGTGGCTGTTTTTTCATCATTATGAAGTTGGTCGATCCATACAGAAACGCCATTATAGGTTACTTCATATTCTAATGATGAGGTGACAATTTCCTGTGCACGTTGAAAATCCAATTGTAACACCCCTTTATTCCGTATTAACAGGCTGTAAGACTTCGATTGAAGGCTCGCTTTATTTTTTCTTCTTATTTTGCTGTTGTGTAACGGAATGAATAAGTTCCATAAACTCTTGGGAAAATTCCTCAGCGACCTTATTTGGCGCGATTTTTTGATTTTTTGGCGTTTGTGGTAATGAGCCTTTATTATTGCTTTGACCTTGTTTATTATCTCTACCCATATCAGTTGCTCCTTTCTTGTTGATATATCTTAATATGGCTTTGAAATAAACTTTTTTTCATGGGAAAAATTATAAACAAGGTCATGACAAATAGCCTTATATTGAAATTGGCTTATTTGTTGTTTGCAATATCGCTATGAAATAGCTTATTTTCTAATGTATAATAATGATCAATATAGAGAAAAAAGGCGGTAAGAGGCAGCGATGAAGAGAATCGAATCTACGCAAAATGCGTTAGTGAAATACTGGAAGAAATTAGCGATGACGCGAAAGGAACGTGAACGATCAGGCGAATTTATTGTGGAAGGCTTTCATCTTGTTGAAGAGGCTTTAAAAAATAAAGACCAAGTCATACAAATTATTGTGCGCGAAGGTATTGATTTACCAATGCTTTGGGCAATTGATAATGTTTCGATAGTGGAAGTATCAGCAGCTGTGGCGAAGGAATTTGCAGAAACGGAAACTTCTCAAGGTGTTTTTGCCGTGTGCAAGCAGCCTATTTTAGAGGAAGCCGTGATGACAACATGGCGTAAGGTATTGTTAATTGATGCTGTGCAAGACCCAGGGAATATCGGGACAATGATTCGTACAGCAGATGCAGCAGGGTTAGATGCCGTTATTTTAGGCAAAGGCTGTGCGGATATTTATAATCCTAAAACATTGCGCGCTGCACAAGGCTCACATTTCCATATTCCTGTTGTACGAGGCGATTTAGCAGAGTGGATAGATTTGCTGCAACATCAAGGAGTTCCTGTATTTGGCACAGCTTTAGATGAGGATGCTGTCATCTATAGCGATATTCAGCATACTGGAGCATTTGCCATTATAATGGGGAATGAAGGCAGTGGCATTCATCCGCAATTATTAGCATTAACAGATCAAAATATGATTATTCCACTTTTTGGTCAGGCTGAGTCGTTAAATGTTGCCGTAGCTACAGGTATTGTTTTATATGGCTTTGTGCAATAATGAACCAATTATTAGGCATTTGCTGCTTGCTTTGCTATCATTTATTATTGTATAATCTATTCTAAAATGTAAGCTAAATAATAAATGCGTTGACCAGGAAGTAGTAAAAAGTGTGAATGGACGACAGGGAGCGTAAGGCCATGGATTGAAAGCCAACGCCGTACCACTATACTTTTGAATTCAGCCTGTGAGCAGCTACCGGGACCAGCAGCAAGCTGTAAAGGTGTGCCGGCTTTTATAAAGTCGTTATATAAATGAAGTGATTGTAAGGCACAAACCTTACAGTAACTAGGGTGGTACCGCGAATATGTCCTCGTCCCTTTTTAGGGGCGATTTTTTTATGCCTAAAAATAGGCATGTATTTTCTAAGGAGGTTTTATGATGGAAGCACAGTTAAAACAATTAGAGCAAGAAGCACTTGCTAAAATTGAAGCAGCAGCAAATTTAAAAGAACTAAATGAAGTGCGTGTTGCTTATCTAGGGAAAAAGGGGCCTATTACAGATTTACTAAAGGGAATGGGGAAATTATCGGCTGAAGAACGCCCTAAAATGGGTGCATTAGTAAATACAGTTCGTGAAAATGTCACAGCGGTATTAGAAGCAAAGGCAGTTGTTTTGGAAGAAGCGGCTATTGCTGAAAAATTAGCGAGTGAGTCGATTGATGTCACTTTACCAGGTCGAGCAGTAAAGGTAGGGAATCGTCATCCTTTAACTCGTGTTATTGAGGAAATTGAAGATTTATTTATCGGAATGGGCTATGAAATTGCAGAAGGTCCTGAGGTAGAGAAAGACTACTATAACTTTGAAGCATTAAATTTACCAAAAGGACACCCAGCTCGCGATATGCAGGATTCGTTCTATATTTCCGAGGAAATACTACTGCGTACACATACGTCCCCTGTACAGGCTCGCACAATGGAGGCAAAAAAAGGCGAATCCATTCGCATTATTTGTCCAGGAAAGGTTTTCCGACGTGATAATGATGACGCAACACACTCTCACCAATTTATGCAAATTGAAGGATTAGTTATTGGTGAAAATATTCGCATGAGTGATTTAAAAGGAACATTGGATACTTTAGCGAAAAAAATGTTTGGAGCAGACCGTGAAATTCGACTACGTCCGAGCTTCTTCCCGTTCACAGAGCCATCTGTTGAAATGGATATTTCTTGTTTTAAATGTGGCGGAGCAGGCTGTAATGTATGTAAAGGCACAGGCTGGATTGAGATTTTAGGTGCGGGTATGGTTCATCCAAATGTGTTAGAAATGGCTGGCTATGATCCAAAGAAAGTGTCTGGCTTTGCATTTGGTATTGGCGCAGAACGTATTGCGATGTTGAAATACGGTGTTGACGATATTCGTCATTTCTATACAAGCGATAGTCGTTTCTTAGCACAATTTGAGCGAACAGAGGCGTAAGGAGGATAAAACATGTTAGTATCATTAGATTGGTTAAAAGATTATGTATATACACAGGACTTAGCACCTGAGGTATTAGCTGAAAAAATTACACGCTCTGGTATCGAAGTAGATGCTGTGATAGATCGTGCAAATGGGATGGATAAGGTTGTTGTTGGCTATGTTGTGTCCAAAGAGAAGCATCCAGAAGCTGATAAATTAAATATTTGTCAAGTTGATGTTGGAGAAGCTGAGCTACAACAAATTATTTGCGGTGCGCCAAATGTAGATGCAGGACAAAAAGTAATTGTTGCTCGTCCTGGTGCACATTTACCAGGTGGCATTAAAATTAAAAAGGCAAAGCTTCGTGGGCAGGAATCCAATGGTATGATTTGTTCCTTACAGGAGCTTGGAATTGAGGGCAAGCTTGTTCCGAAGGCATATGCAGAAGGAATTTACGTACTACCAGCAGATGCAGAGGTAGGAACGGATGCACTGACGATTTTAGGTCTACATGATACAGTGCTAGAGCTAGGCTTAACACCAAATCGTTCAGACGCTCTTTCCATGCTAGGTGTTGCTTATGAGGTAGGTGCAATTCTTGCTGAGAAAGTGCAATATCCAGAGATTACCTATCATACTGCCAATGAAAAAGCAGAGGATTTATTAAAGCTTCGTGTGGACGATTTACAGGCAAATCCAATGTATGTTGCTAAAGTTATCAAAAACGTTAAAATTGGTGAATCTCCAATGTGGCTTCAAAATCGTTTAATGGCAGCAGGTGTACGTCCACACAATAATGTTGTCGATGTCACAAACTATGTATTAATGGAATATGGTCAACCGCTTCATGCTTTTGACTATGATAGTCTAGCAACAGGTGAAATTGTTGTGCGTAAAGCAACAGAAGGTGAAAAAATTACAACATTGGATGATCAAGAACGCACATTAAAAGCTTCTGATTTAGTTATTACAAATGGTAAAGAGCCAGTAGCTATTGCTGGTGTCATGGGTGGCGCTAATTCAGAGGTAACAGATGCAACAACAACGGTTGTTATTGAGTCTGCTTATTTTGATGGCTTAACAGTTCGTCAAACATCTCGTCATCTTGGCTTGCGCTCAGATGCATCTGCTCGTTTTGAAAAAGGAGTAGACCCAAATCGTGTACTACCTGCTGCTGAACGTGCTGCAGCATTACTTGCTGAATTAGCAGGTGGAGAAGTGTTAGAAGGTACATGTGTAGTAGATGAATTAGATAAATCACCAGCGCGTGTTGTTGTTTCACCAGATTTTATTAATGAACGACTAGGGATGAAAATTGCATTAGAGGATATGCTATCGATTTTAGAGCGTTTAAAATTTGGTGTTGAAGCAGCAAATGGTCTATTAATTATTGATGCACCAACGCGTCGTCAAGATATTAAAATCGAAGAGGATATTGTAGAGGAAATTGCACGTCTTTACGGCTATGATGAAATTCCAACTACATTGCCAGAGGGTGCTACACAAGTAGGTAGTTTAACACCTTATCAGGCAAATCGTCGCGTAGTGCGTAATGTTATGGAGGGAGCAGGGCTTTATCAGGCTGTGACCTATTCATTAACATCTGAGGCATTGTCACAACGCTTTGCATTAAAAGCAGAGCCAGTAACACGCCTATTAATGCCAATGAGCGAAGAACGTTCTACATTGCGTCAAAGCTTAATTCCGCATTTAATTGAAGCAGCTGCTTATAATGTAGCACGTCAAGCTGATAGTGTTGCCCTATACGAAATTGGCTCGGTATTCCTTGGTCAATCAGGCGAAGGTCAGCCATATGAGGAAGAGCATGTAGCAGCTGTGTTATCAGGAAAATGGCTGGACCACGCTTGGCAAGGTGAGAAAAAGGCAGTAGATTTCTTTGTATTAAAGGGCATTGTAGAAGGTGTGATTGGTAAGCTAGGCTTAGCGAATCGTATAACATTTGAAAAAGCACAAGTAGATGGCTTACATCCAGGACGCACTGCTAGCATTTTATTGGATGGTGAGCAAGTCGGTATTATTGGTGGATTACACCCAGCAGAGCAAAAAGCATGGGGTGTGAAAGATACGTATGTGATGGAAATAAATTTAGTAGCACTATTTACTGCAACAACGCAAATAGAGCCATTAGCATACACACCAGTGCCACGCTTCCCAGCGATGTCGCGCGATATTGCACTTATTATGGATCGTACAACAGCAGCAGGTGAAGTCATTCGTGTGATTCGTGCAGCGGGCGTGAAGCTATTAAAGGATATTCGTGTATTCGATGTTTATGAAGGGGAGAAAATGGAGGCAGGTAAAAAGTCTGTTGCCTTCTCACTCACATATTTCGACCCAGAACGCACTTTAACAGATGAAGAGGTAGTAGCGGCACATAACAAAGTATTAAAAGCTATTGCTACAATTGAAGGTACTGAAGTACGCTAAATTTTATGGAAAAAGGCTGTCTTACGGGGCAGTCTTTTTTATGAGGGAAGGTTTGCTCAAAAAAGTGGCTGAACCGCTCAAAAGTCCAGATAAATTTGGTGTAGCATCGTGGCTCAAAAAATAGTTTCATAAATTCCGTTTAATAATGCCCGAATTGATTATGAGAATGATTTCTTTCCTGTATCAACAGCGGGAGAGCTAAGGAGCTTTTTACAGCAATGTCCTCGAAAAGAAAAATGTATTGATGCTTATGCCATTAGCAGATTCCTTATACAGCACCATCAGCCCTATGAAATATACCCATTTTGCCGTTATTCTAGTATAGAAATAGAGGCTATTCAAACTGGAGTGTTTTGTCCAAAATGTCAATGTGGACAGCTGCAATGGCTAGAGAGAAAGTGGATTTGTACTGGTTGTCTGTATTCAGATCAAAAGGCGTATTTAGTAGCTTTGCAAGATTATGGAATGCTAATCAATAAAAATATTACGCATAAACAAGCCCAGCACTTTTTACAATTGAACAATTGTAACGGCTACTAACAACAAGCACGTATCATAAAGTCAGAGCAACCAAATAAAGGAAGTATCAAATTTTATTGTAAGTGCTCAATTCAGCAGAAAAACCGCTCAAAAATGGACTAGAGCGCTCCATTCCAAAGAACAAGCGCTCAAAACCAGTCTGCTATTTAAATTTTCGTGCCTTTTCTGTATTGGCAAAATGCCATTTTGTCATCGAGCGTAGAAATTCCTCGCCTTGCTTTCGCCAAATTCGTGCTGCTTGCTGATCTACTTTGCTAGATGCCCCTTTCATTAAACCAAAACCTGCCATTTCACTTAAACGATCCATCTCCTTTAAAAATGCGGCACGCGCTAAAATGGATGCTGTCGCCACAGCTACATGTAATTGCTCAGCTTTAGTAGAAAAGAGGACATTTTCCTGCACAAGCTCTCGTTCATTTTTTAAATAGTTATAATAGACACCGCGCTCTGCAAACTGGTCAATTAAAATAAATTCAGGCTTTTCAGGAGCCATTTTTGTCAATGTATTAAGCAGCGCTTTATTGTGCATCATTGCCTTTATTTTTCCCTGTGAGTAGCCCTTTGCCTGTAAGCTATTATATTTATCGTTGCGTAGGACAAGTACACTATGAGTGCAGGCTGCACGTAAATCAGGGGCAATTTTTCGCATATAATCATCCGTTAGCATTTTTGAATCTTTCACACCAAGCTCATTGATTAATTCAATTTTAGATGAAGGTATATAGACTGCCGCAACTGTCACAGGGCCAAAATAATCGCCTGTGCCTGTTTCATCCGAGCCTAGTACAGACATTGTTGCAAAATTTTCTGGCAGTGCATCACCCTTTGCCCCAATAGAAGCTTTTTGTGTAGTTGATTGTTCAACAGTACCCCACCGTCCCGCTTCTCGCTCAGCACCTCCTCCTTGAAACATTACTTTTCCTGATTTATACATTGTGATAGCCGTATCTGGTAGCTTTGCAGCAAAGATTACACCCGGTGCTTTACGTTCGATAAAATAGCTTGCATAGTAAGCCATCACCTCTTTTTGTAGATTTGTTGAAATGGAAAGCACAATATTTGACATTTAATCGTTCCTTTCTGTCCTCGTTGTTCACAATTTTATACCTTTCATGGTATGATAATAAATAGCTTTTTTGTGTGATGGTGCTCATAAGTAAAAAAATCGTGAGTGCATCGAATTTATAGGAGGGTGCGACTATGGAAAATCAAGAAAAGAATAAAATTTCTGTGGAAATTTATGGTCATACATATAAAATGGTCGGCTCAGAATCCATTGGTCATATGCGACTTGTCGCTTCGATTGTTGATGACCGTATGCGCGAGATGAATTTACACAATCCCTCACTTGATAGCACAAAACTTGCTGTTCTAACAGCCGTAAATACCGTACACGATTATTTACTATTAAAAGAACGAATGGAGCAACTAGAAGAAGAATTGAAAAAATTAAAGGGTTGAAGAGAATGTTAGATTTAATCATATTAGTGGTGCTTTTAGCTGGTATTGGCGTCGGTGCAAAGCGCGGCTTTATTGTACAAATGATGCATATTGTCAGCTTTATAGTGGCACTAATTGTTGCGTATATTTATTATAAGCCATTAGCACAAAAATTTGTATTTTGGGTTCCTTATCCGGGTATTACGGAATCAGGTAATCTTGGTGTGGCCATTGATAGTTTAGATATAGACCGCACATTCTATCGTGTGATTGCTTTTGCGGTTATTTTCTTTGCGGTCAAAATCACGTTGCAAATTGTAGCATCTATTTTTGATTTTATTGCGTATTTACCTGTGCTGGAAACATTGAATCGTTGGCTTGGTGCATTGCTTGGTATTATTGAAAACTATTTAATTATTTTTATTTTGCTATATGTGTGTGCTTTATTGCCAGTTGAACTCATTCAAAATTTAATGTCGAAGTCATTGTTAAGTGGTCTTATTTTGGAACATACACCAGTTGTTACAAAAATGTTCCAAAATTGGTGGTATATTTATATGCAATAGTCAAACTATGCACTTCTCTCTGTTTTGAGGGAAGTGTTTTTACGATAGGAGGACCTACCGATGAATAAAAAAACCATTATTCGCACACTTGAAAAAATTGCTTTATATATGGAATTACAAGGAGAAAATCCATTCAAAGTATCTGCCTTTCGCAAAGCGGCTGCAGCGCTTGAAGGAGATGAGCGTTCATTAAGTGAAATGGACGATGTGACAAAGCTAAAAGGCATTGGCAAGGGAACAGCGGCTGTTATTGAGGATTTGCTGGCAACTGGTGAATCCAGCTTGCTAAAAGAGCTTGAAGAAATTGTACCAAAAGGGTTATTGCCGCTATTAAAATTGCCTGGCTTAGGCGGAAAAAAGATTGCTAAGCTACATCAAGAGCTCGGGATTGACTCTGCTGAAAGCTTAAAAGAAGCTTGTGAAGCGCATAAAGTTCGTGAGTTAGCGGGCTTTGCTGCTAAAACAGAGGAGAAAATTTTAAAGGAGCTAGCTAATTTAGCGAATCGCTCTGAACGTTTACCAATTTGGCAGCTAGAGCCTGTAGTTTTACAAATAGAAGCACTTCTAGGTAGTATGAAGGAAGTGGAGCGCTTCTCTGTGGCAGGAAGCTTTCGTAGGGCAGCTGAAACAAGTAAGGATATTGATTTTATCGTAGTAACAGAAGCGGCTGAGGCAATACGTGAAAAGCTGCTTCACACATTAGCTATTCAAGAAGTTGTGGCAGCGGGAGATACAAAGATTTCAGTAATTTTAGATTTAGAGGAGCCTGTTAGCGTTGACTTTCGTTTAGTGAAGGATCATGAATATGCAACAGCCTTGCATCATTTTACAGGTTCAAAGGAGCATAATGTGCGTATGCGCCAATTGGCAAAAGCACGCGGCGAAAAAATTAGTGAGTATGGTGTAGAGAAAGCTGATGGGACTGTTCAAACGTTTCAGGATGAAGCAGCGTTTTTTGCACACTTTGACTTACCTTGGATTCCGCCAAGCTTACGTACAGGCACAACAGAATTTGACAGAACGGATGCCATTCAACAGTTAGTGCGCTTGGAGGATATCAAGGCAGATTTGCATATGCATACAACATGGTCAGATGGTGCTTATTCTGTGGCAGAAATGGGCGAAGCATTGCTGGCGCGTGGCTATCAATATAGTGTGATTACAGATCACTCTCAGTTTTTAAAGGTAGCAAACGGTTTAACGCCAGAGCGTTTAAGAAAACAAGGGGAGGAAATCGAAGCATTTAATGCAACACATCCTGATTTTCGCTTATTTAAAGGCACAGAGATGGATATTTTGCCAGATGGCTCTCTTGATTTTTCCGATGATGTATTACAGCAATTGGATTTTGTTATTGCCTCTATTCATTCTAGCTTTACACAATCGCAGGATAAAATTATGGCACGTTTATTAACAGCGATGCAAAATCCGTATGTGCATATGATTGCCCATCCAACGGGACGCATTATTGCAGATCGTGATGGCTATAATCCTGATATGCCACAGTTAATTGCTTGGGCAAAGGAATATGGTAAAATTTTAGAGTTAAATGCAAATCCATATCGTCTTGATTTATGTGTAGAGCATTTAGAAATGGCTCTGGCAGCAGGTGTACCTGTAGCGATTAATACGGATGCCCATGATATTGCTCATTTACGCTTTATGGATATTGGTGTTCGCTATGCCAATCGAGCATGGCTACCAAAAGATATGATTGTGAATACATGGACACGTGAGCAGTTTGAAGCGTTTATACGACGAAATAAATAGGTTGAGGAGGTGTTCTCAGTGATTGCAGAACGCGCATTGAAAACACTGGAATATGATAAAGTACGACAGCAAGTGGCGACATACTGTACTTCCTCTATTGGTAAATCAGCCATTGAGGAGCTTGTGCCACAAACTGATTTTAATAAAGTAGTACAATTACTAGAAGAAATGGATGAAGGTTTATCCATTTTACGAGTCAAAGGCAATGTACCAATGGGAGGAATTTTTGATGTGCGTCCCTCTGCAAGACGTGCACAAATTGGAGGCATGCTCGCTGCAATCGAATTGATGGAAATTTCCAGTACGATTCGAGCAAGTAGAATTCTTCGTAATTTCATTGAAGATTTAGAGGCAGATGAAACCATTGCTATTCCACATTTTATAGCAAAAAAGGAAGCAATGCCCGTTTTAACAGGATTGCAGCATGAAATTAATAATTGTATTGATGATAATGGCGCTGTCGTGGATTCAGCAAGTCAAACATTACGTTCTATTCGTCAATCGCTACGTGCTGAGGAAGGGAAGGTACGCTCTAAATTAGAAAGTTTAATTCGTGGAAGCAATGCAGCAAAAATGCTATCAGATACACTTGTAACGATTCGGAATGATCGTTTTGTTATTCCTGTTAAGCAAGAATATCGTCACCACTATGGTGGGATTGTCCATGACCAATCTTCCTCAGGTCAAACATTATTTATTGAGCCAGATTCAGTTGTACAAGCCAATAATGAAATTCATCGCTTAAAAATGAAAGAGCAGGCAGAGATTGAACGTATTTTACTAGCGCTAAGTGCGATGGTGCAGGAGGTTGCGCCAGATTTATTTAACTTAGTAAAAGTTTTAGGTGATATTGATGTTATTTTAGCAAAGGGTAAATATGGACAAGCAAATAAATGCACAATGCCTAAAATGAATGAGGATGGCTATATTCGACTTGTGCGTGCACGTCATCCACTGTTGCCAATAGATACTGCTGTACCCAATGATATTGAATTTGGCAAAGATATTACCGCAATTGTTATTACAGGGCCAAATACAGGTGGTAAAACGGTCACATTAAAAACAGTTGGCTTATGTACGCTAATGGCGCAAGCTGGGTTACCAGTGCCAGCATTAGATGGCTCAGAATTAGCTGTTTTTAAGCAGCTATTTGCAGATATTGGTGATGAGCAATCCATTGAGCAATCTCTGTCAACCTTCTCATCTCATATGGTCAATATTGTAGACATTTTACAAAAATTTGATCATGAGTCACTTGTGCTGTTTGATGAGTTAGGCGCAGGAACTGATCCACAGGAAGGGGCAGCCTTAGCTATTTCAATTTTAGATGAAGTACATGGACGTGGTGCACGTGTGATGGCAACAACCCATTATCCTGAACTAAAGGCATATGGCTATAATCGACAAGGGGTTGCCAATGCAAGTGTGGAGTTTGATATCGAAACATTAAGCCCAACCTATCGTTTATTGATCGGTGTGCCCGGGCGTTCCAATGCATTTGAAATTTCAAGTCGCCTTGGCTTACCAGAGTCCATTATTGATCGTGCAAAGAGCTTTACAGGAACAGATCGTCATGAGGTTGAATCGATGATTGCCTCATTGGAAGAAACACGTCGCCAATCCGAAGATGATGCTGAGCGTTCACATGCATTGCTGTTGGAGTCAGAGTCTTTACGGAAAGAGCTGCAAGAAAAATTGCAAGCCTATGAGGAACGTAAAGAAGCACTTGATAAAAAAGCGAAGGACAAAGCGCGTAAAATTGTGGATGAGGCAAAAAGAGAAGCAGAGGCAATCATTGCTGAGCTTCGTGAAATGCGTAAAAATGCCGATCAAGTTGTGAAGGAGCATGAGCTGATTGAGGCACGTAAACGTTTGGAAGAAGCAACACCACTTGACAATAATAAAGTGCTGAAAAAAGCAGCTCAAGTAAAAGCACGTGCACAAAACCTAGTTGTCGGTGATGAGGTAAAGGTGTTAAGCTATGGTCAGCGAGGAACCTTGCTAGAGAAAGTATCGGACTCAGAATGGACTGTCCAAATGGGCATTTTAAAAATGAAAATTTCTGATAGTGATTTGGAGTATATTAAGCCTGAAAAAGAGCCTGTGGTGCGAACAGCGGGTGTGAAAAATCGCAATAGCCATGTAAAATTAGAATTGGATTTGCGCGGAGAGCGTTATGAAGATGCTATTTTAAGAACAGAAAAATATATTGATGATGCATTATTGGCAAACTATGGTCGGGTATCAATTATCCATGGTGTTGGTACAGGAGCTTTACGCCAAGGCATTCAAAGCTATTTGAAAAAGCATAGGCGTGTAAAATCCTTCCGTTTTGGTGAAGCAGGTGAGGGGGGCTTAGGTGTCACAGTTGTGGAATTGAAATAAGTGATAAAGGGGACGGAGAAAAATGCTGAATTCTGGCTTTTGGCGATATCCAATTATCGAAACGGCAGGATATTTTAGTGTTGTTGTGTTGTGCTTAGTCGTCTCAATGGCATTGTTCGAAGTCGTTACGAAATATAAAAATTGGGAAGAAATTAAAAATGGTAATATTGCTGTAGCACTTGCAACAGGTGGAAAAATTCTTGGTATTTGTAATATTTTTCGCTTTTCCATTGCACGTCACAATACATTAAGTGAAATGATTGGCTGGGGCCTTTTTGGCTTTACGCTACTAATTATTGCCTATTTCTTGTTTGAATTTATGACACCTCGTTTTAATGTAGATCAAGAAATAGCAAATGACAATCGTTCAGTTGGTTTTATTTCCTTCACCATTTCAGTCGGTCTATCGTTTGTAATTGGGGCAAGTATTGCATAGGAGTGTCATGACATGGAAAAATTAGCAAAGGTATTAATCATTGTTTGTATTGCATTTTTGGCAGTCGGTATCTACTATATGATGACAATTTAAGCTAAAAAACGCATCCTGAATAAAGGGATGCGTTTTTTTATGAGTTTAGCAAAGCTTGGAACGGAAATCCGTTATCATTGCTCATACAAATTTCATAAGAAAATGTTTTTTTATGTCCAAAAATACAATATAGTCAGCATAAAATTTATTTTTTGAATATAGGAATAACATAGAGATGATTAGCTTTTGCAAATGAATAATGATTCAGTATTCATCGAGGATAGTTACTCAAACAGCCATAAATAACAGTTCTAATAATGTTGTAAAATGCATAATAATTAATCGAAAATGCGTTTATTTTCTATTTTGTGTTTGAAACTATAGTTCTTTTTCATTATAATAGAAAAGAGAATTGACAAAGTTTGGGACAAAGGGGAGAGGACATATGACAGCAAAACCATGGCTAGTAAATTATCCTGAAGAAGTACCATCGTCTTTAACGTTTGAGGAAATTCCAGTGCAAGAGTTGTTGACACGTGCCTATCAAAAGAACCCATCAAAAGTAGCGGTTCATTTTATGGGGAGGGAGCTAACGTATACAGAGCTCTATGAATCTGCTTTAAGGTTCGCAAATTATTTACAGACATTAGGGGTAGAAAAAGGAGAGCGTGTGGCGATTATGTTGCCTAACTCACCGCAAAGTGTAATCGCTTACTATGGAGCTATGTATGCGGGTGCTACAGTTGTGCAAACAAATCCGCTGTATACAGAACGTGAGCTACAATATCAAATGGCTGATTCAGGGGCAAAGGTTATTCTTGTGATGGATATTTTATATCCACGAGTAATGAAAATTATAAAAGAAACAGCACTTGAAAATGTTATTGTCACAGCGATTAAAGATTATTTACCATTCCCGAAAAATTTGGTGTATCCATTTATTCAAAAAAAGCAATATGGCTTTAGTGTAAAAGTGGAGCATAGTGGGCAAAGTCATTTATTTACAGAAATTATGCGCTCTTCTCCAATAAAGATAATTGATCAAACAGACTTCGATTTTGAGGAGGACGTAGCATTACTACAATATACAGGCGGCACAACAGGCTTCCCAAAAGGAGTTATGCTCACACATAAAAATTTAATTGCCAATGTAACGATGTGCGATGCATGGATGTATAAATGTGTCCACGGCGAGGAAACAATTATGGGCATACTGCCATTCTTCCATGTTTATGGAATGACAACAGTAATGATACTATCTGTTTTTACACAAAGTAAAATGGTGCTTTTACCGAAATTTGATGCAGAAACAACATTAAAAACGATTGATAAACAAAAGCCAACGCTTTTCCCTGGTGCGCCAACATTATATATTGGGCTCTTAAACCACCCGGATATTGCAAATTATGATTTATCATCGATTAAGGCATGCTTAAGTGGCTCCGCTTCACTGCCAATTGAGGTTCAAGAGAAATTTGAAGCCATTACAGGCGGGAAGCTAGTAGAAGGCTATGGTTTAACAGAAACATCGCCTGTAACGCATGCTACACCAATTTGGGGCAAGCGAGTGATTGGCTCGATTGGCTTACCTTGGCCAAATACAGATGCTGTTATTTTACGCACAGGAGATACAGAGGAGCTGCCAGTGGGAGAAGTTGGTGAAATCGCTGTTAAAGGACCACAAGTGATGAAGGGCTATTGGAACCGACCAGAGGATACTGCTGCTGCATTTGCGGATGGCTGGTTTTTAACAGGTGACCTTGGCTATATGGATGAGCAAGGCTTTTTCTATGTAGTTGATCGTAAAAAAGACTTGATTATCGCTGGCGGCTATAATATTTATCCACGTGAAGTCGAGGAAGTATTATATGAGCGAGAAGAAATTCAAGAATGTGTTGTTGCAGGTATACCTGATCCGTATCGCGGAGAAACTGTGAAAGCATATATTGTTGTAAAAGAAGGATATTCGATTACTGAAGAAGAATTAAATAAATATTGCCGTCAACATCTAGCGTCATTTAAAGTTCCGCGTTATTATGAATTTAGAGAAGAACTGCCAAAAACAGCGGTAGGGAAAATTTTACGTCGTACGTTAGTGGAAGAGGAAAAAACAAAATTAGCGAATAAAGAAGCAAAATAAATACGTGATAAAGTATTGACAAGCAATGCTGTAAATTATAATATGAAAATATGAATGAATGACCATTCATATTTTCATATTTTTTTAGGTTTACACGTCACATGCAAGTTGTTATTTACTATTTAAGGTAAGCTTGTATGAGGATGTGCGCATGTTTTTTAGGTGGTGATATAAGAGTGAAACGAGATAAGCCAAAATATAAGCAAATTATTGATGCAGCTGTCATCGTTATTGCAGAAAATGGGTATCACCAAGCGCAAGTATCGAAAATCGCCAAACAGGCAGGGGTGGCCGACGGAACAATCTATTTATATTTTAAAAATAAAGAAGATATATTAATTTCTGTCTTTAATGAAAAAATGGCTGTTTTTGTAGAGTCATTACAAGATATAATAGAAAATGGAAGTTCATCGAGAGATAAACTTTCTCGAATGATTGAAAATCATTTTAAGGTTCTAGCGACAGATCGATACCTAGCAACTGTCACGCAGTTAGAGCTTCGCCAATCAAATAAAGACTTACGACTAAAAATTAATGCAGTATTACGCGAGTATTTACAGCTACTGGATCAAATTTTAATCGAAGGTATGCTTTCAGGTGAGCTTAATCAGACGATGGATGTACGCTTGGCACGTCAAATGGTTTTTGGCACAATTGACGAAACTATTACAACGTGGGTTATGAATGACTATCGATATGATTTACTGGAACAAGTTCCAAAGGTTCAGGCATTAATCTTGAACGGTATTAAAGCTTAAAAGGATGTGGAGAAATGGAATTTCTAAGTTGGAAAGTGGAAGATGGCGTAGCGATTATTACAATTGCACGTCCGCCAGCAAATGCATTATCTCGCGGAATCATTACAGAAGTAAATGATGTATTAGATGCTGTTGAAAATGATGACGCTGTAAGAGTTCTTGTCCTTCATGGTGAAGGCCGTTTCTTCTCTGCTGGCGCAGATATTAAAGAATTTACTGAGGTAAGCTCTGGAGAAGAGTTTACAAAGCTAGCAAGTAATGGTCAGCAAGTGTTTGAGCGTGTTGAAACATTCTCTAAGCCTGTCATTGCAGCTATTCATGGCGCAGCATTAGGCGGTGGACTTGAATTGGCAATGAGCTGTCATATGCGCTTTGTGACAGAATCCGCAAAGCTAGGTTTACCTGAGCTACAATTAGGGCTTATTCCTGGCTTTGGTGGTACACAGCGCTTACCACGCTATGTTGGTGTAGCAAAGGCGGCTGAGATGATGTTTACAAGCGAACCAATCTCTGGTGCTGAGGCTGTGCAATGGGGCTTAGCGAACCGTGCATTTTCAGATGAAGCATTAATAGATGAAACATTAACGATTGCTAAGAAAATTGCTAAGAAAAGTCCAGTAGCATTAAAAGCAGCTATTCAAACATTGCAATATGCAAAGCATGCTTCATTCTATGAAGGCATCGAAGCAGAGGCAAAATCCTTTGGCACAGTATTTGTCACAGAGGATGCAAAAGAAGGCATACAAGCGTTTATTGAAAAACGTGAGCCTGTATTTACTGGTAAATAAAATTCCCAATGTCGATAGCTATACATATGTTATCGATGTTATTGAAACTAAAAATATATAATATTTATAAGTTTACTTAGAATTATAAAACGTTCCAGGAGGTATGGATATATGAATATTTTTGCATTAATTAAACGTACGTTTGATACAGAAGAAAAAATCGTTGTGTCGGGTGGCAAAATTCAAGAGGATGGTGCAGAATTCATTATTAACCCTTATGATGAGTATGCCATTGAAGAGGCAATCCAAGTGCGTGATGCTGCTGGTGGTAAAGTAACGGTTGTCACAATTGGCGGCGAGGATGCAGAGAAGCAATTACGTACAGCGCTTGCTATGGGTGCAGATGAAGCAGTGCTTATTAATACAGAAGATGACTTAGACGAATTAGACCAAAATGCAGCTGCTTATCTTTTAGCTGAATATTTAAAAGATAAAGATGCTGATTTAATTTTAACAGGAAATGTTGCGATTGATGGTGGTTCTGGTCAAGTAGGTCCGCGTGTTGCTGACCTATTAGATATTAACTATGTAACAACAATTACAAATCTTGAAATTGATGGTACAACTGCAAAAATTGTACGTGATATTGAGGGGGACTCAGAGGTAATTGAAACATCTTTACCACTTTTAGTAACAGCTCAACAAGGTTTAAATGAGCCGCGTTATCCATCTCTACCAGGTATTATGAAAGCGAAAAAGAAACCGCTTGCAGAGCTTGAGCTAGATGATTTAGATATCGATGAAGACGATGTAGAAGTAAAGATTGAAACAGTAGATATTTTCCTACCTGCTCAAAAGGCAGCAGGACGCATTTTGGAAGGTGATCTTTCTGCACAAGTAAAAGAGCTGGTAAATCTACTTCATACAGAAGCAAAAGTCGTGTAACGAATAAAAGCGATCAATCGAATCTTAAAGGGTAACGGAGGGAATATGCTATGTCAAAAAAAGTATTAGTATTAAGTGAAGTTCGTGAAGGAAGCTTACGTAATGTTTCATTTGAAGCCATTGCAGCTGCAAAGCAAATCGCTGATGGTGGTGAAGTTGTTGGCGTATTATTAGGGGATGCAGTAGCAGATTTAACAGGTCCATTATTTGAATACGGTGCAGATCGTGTTATTACAGTGGAGCACCCACATTTAAAACAATATACATCTGATGGCTATAGCCAAGCATTATTAGCTGTTATTGAACAAGAAAAACCGGAGGGAATTGTCTTTGGTCATACAGCGAATGGGAAAGATTTATCACCAAAAATTGCGAGTAAATTACAAGCAGGTCTTGTATCGGATGTGACAGCTATTGAAGGTGCTGGCGATGATGCTGTCTTTATTCGCCCAATCTACTCTGGTAAAGCTTTCGAAAAAGTGAAAGTAAAAGATGGCGTTGTATTGGCATCCATTCGTCCAAACAATATTACACCACTCGAAAAAGTAGCAGGTAAAACAGGTGATGTTTCTGCTGTGACTGTAGATATTACAAACCTACGCACAATTATTAAAGAGGTTGTTCGTAAATCGTCAGAAGGGGTTGACTTATCAGAGGCGAAAGTAGTTGTTGCTGGGGGTCGTGGTGTAAAATCTGAAGAAGGCTTTGAGCCATTAAAAGAACTTGCAGATTTACTTGGTGGTGCAGTTGGTGCATCACGTGGTGCATGTGACGCTGAGTATTGCGACTATTCACTACAAATCGGTCAAACTGGTAAAGTTGTAACACCTGATCTTTATATTGCAGCAGGTATTTCTGGGGCTATTCAGCATTTAGCTGGTATGTCTAACTCTAAAGTAATTGTTGCCATCAATAAAGACCCAGAGGCGAATATTTTCAAAGTAGCTGATTATGGTATTGTAGGCGATTTATTTGAAGTGATTCCGCTTCTAATTGAAGAATTTAAAGCATTAAAAGTAAATGCTTAAATAGTAGGGCTGAGGAAGCTAATTCCTCAGCTTTTTATATGACTACGGAAAGCTTGATATAGCATGAATAAGCGATAGAAGGGTAAAAAATACATTCTAGGCAGATTGTTCGCTCAAGTGAATTTATCCATGCTATACTACAAGCATAGTAAGTTTAAGGAGGATTTCAAATGGCAATTGTACACGCAACGGACGCTACGTTCCAAGATGATATTAAAGAGGGGTTAGTGCTAGTAGACTTTTGGGCTGCTTGGTGTGGACCATGTAAAATGATCGGACCAGTTCTTGAAGAAATGGACGCTGAAGGAAGCGCAGCTAAAATTGTAAAAGTGGATGTAGACAACAACCAAGGCACAGCAGCACAATATCAAATTATGTCCATCCCATCTTTACTATTATTTAAAGATGGCGAATTAGTTGATAAAACTGTAGGCTTCCAACCTAAAGAAGCACTAGAAGCATTTATCGCAAAACATGCGTAAGCAATGAAATTTACAAAAGTCGAACCATCTATAGATGTGTTCGGCTTTTTTTCGTTATAATAATATCATAAATAGAAATTTTAGGAGATGGGGGCAGGTAGGCAATGAATGATTTAATAAAACGTAAGCTTGAAATTTTACCAGATCAGCCTGGCTGCTATTTGATGAAGGATCGACAGGGGATCATTATTTATGTGGGGAAAGCCAAAATATTAAAAAATCGTGTGCGCTCCTATTTTACAGGTACACATGAGGGGAAAACGCAACGACTTGTTGGTGAAATTGAGGATTTTGAGTATATTGTGACATCCTCTAATATTGAAGCACTTATTTTAGAGCTAAATCTTATTAAATTACATGACCCTAAGTACAATGTCATGCTAACAGATGATAAAACATATCCCTATTTAAAAATTACCAATGAAAAATATCCTCGCCTTCTAACAACACGTAAAGTAAAAAAAGATAAGGCGAAATATTTTGGTCCTTATCCAAATGCCTATGCAGCAAATGAAACAAAAAAGCTTCTAGATCGTCTATATCCGCTACGAAAATGTGTGCAATTGCCATCTAAAGTTTGCTTATATTATCATATGAACCAATGTTTAGCACCGTGCGTCAAAGATATTGAGCAGCAAGTTTATCAAGAGATGATTGAGGATATAACGAAGTTTTTAAATGGCGGTGTTGAGGCTGTTAAAAAGGAGCTTGAAGTGAAAATGCTGGCAGCTGCTGAAAATTTAGAGTTTGAGCGAGCAAAGGAGTTTCGAGATCAAATCGCACATATTGAAACGGTGATGCAAAAACAAAAAATTGTGTCAAATGATACAACAAATCGTGATATATTCGGCTATGCCGTTGAAAAAGGCTGGATGTGTGTTCAGGTGTTCTTTGTGCGACAAGGCAAGCTTATTGAGCGTGATGTTTCGATTTTCCCAATTTATCAAGAAGCAGAGGAGGAATTTTTAACATTTGTTGGACGTTTTTATGAAAAGCCTGAACATATTAAGCCAAAGGAGATTTTTATTCCACAGGCAATTGATGCAGCTATTTTAACAGAGCTATTAGCGATCAAAGTATTAACACCAAAGCGAGGACAAAAAAAGGAACTTGTTGATCTTGCCACTAAAAATGCTGAAATTGCAGTGGCAGCAAAATTCCAGCTCATTGAACGGCAGGAAGAGCGAACAATTGGTGCATGTGAGGCACTTGGAGAAGCAATGGGCATCTCTGCGCCCCTGCGCATTGAAGCTTTTGATAATAGCCATATGCATGGAGCTGATGCGGTTTCTGCAATGGTTGTATTTGTCGATGGCAAACCTGCTAAAAAGGAATATCGTAAATATAAAACACGTACAGCTGCCAAACATGATGACTATGGTGCAATGCAAGAGGTGATACGTCGACGCTATACACGCGTTTTAAAGGAAGGCTTACCGCTCCCAGATTTAGTATTAATTGATGGTGGGAAGGGGCAAATGGAAGTGGCTCGCGAAGTATTAGAGGATGAGCTTGGACTTGTTATACCGATTGCAGGTTTAGCAAAGGATGATAAACATAATACATCACAGTTGTTGTTTGGCGATCCCCCAGAAGTAATTGCCCTAAAGCGTACAAGCGATGGCTTTTACTTGCTACAGCGTATTCAAGATGAGGTACACCGCTTTGCCATTACTTTCCTGCGTCAGCAGCATGAGAAGCATGCTATCCAGTCTGTGCTTGATCATATTGAGGGTGTAGGTCCAAAACGAAAACAGCAATTGTTAAAGCATTTTGGCTCAGTAAAAAAAATTCGTGAGGCTAGTGAACTTGCCTTACAGGAGGCTGGAATGCCAGCTCATCTAGCAAGCAATATCTATGCCTATTTTCAGCAACAGTCATTGTCAAAGGAATAAACATATGCTAAGGTTATGAATACAAAGGCTAGACAAATTAAATACTTCACTATTTAAGTGATGATAGAGGTGCAAGGTTCAAAAGTAACACGATTGAGGATGAACAAATCCAAGGACATTGTGTGAAAGGGGAGCTTGCCGAAGTATAGCATTGTTGTTTCCAGTGCTGTACTGGTTTTGCATTTAAGAGATGTAAGACTGTCGATTCTAAACGTTTCGGAGAGCTATCACACATGCACAAGTTACGTTTATTGTACATGTTATCAGCAGCTTTCACGTTATGTGAAAGCTGCTTTTAGTTTTCTGGAGAAACAGAGAGGGGAATACAAATGGCTAGAATTGTGATGAAATGTGGAGGAGCTATTTTAGCTTCCACTGAACAAATTCAAGAAATGGCTCAAAGAGCTATTGCAGAAAAGGATAGAGGGCTAGATGTGATTGTTGTAGTTGCTGGCATAGGGCAATCTGCAAATGAGATAAAAAGAATGGTGCAGCATTTAACAGATGAGGTATCAAAGCGAGAGCTAGCTGTACTTATGTCAACATGCTCGCAGCAGTCAAGTGCCTTATTGGCTATTACACTACAGGAAGCAGGATATGGTGCGGTGTCATTAACAGGGTGGCAAGCAGGTATTCATACAGATCGTATATATAGTCATGCACGTATCGATTATTTAGATGTTAGTCGTATCGAAGAGCATTTTACACAAGGCAGTATTGTGGTTGTTGCTGGTGAGCAAGGCATTGACGATATGAATAATATAACAACGCTTGGCAAAGGGGGAGCTGAAACAACTGCTGTAGCGCTAGCTGTAGCATTGAAAGCAGAGCGTGTTGATATTTATACAGATGTTGATGGTGTTTATACAGCAGACCCTCGTTATGTAGCAAAGGCTCAGCAGCTACAGGAAATTTCCTATGATGAAATGCTAGAGCTAGCCAATTTAGGATCACAAGTTATTCATCCACGTGCGATAGAGTTGGCAAAGAAATTTCAAATGCCTGTAATTATACGTGCTAGTTCGGGGCAATCAGTAGGCACTTTATTGAAGGAGGAAGTTGAGATGGAGAAAAATTTAGTTGTTCGTGGTGTGGCCTTTGAGTCAGATATTATTCGTTTAACAGTTGGCTATGATACATATTCTGATGCTTCGTTAGCTGATATTTTTACAGTGCTTGCGGAAAATCATATTAATGTAGATATTATTGTTCAAGCCATTATTGATGGAGTGAAGCCGACTGTGTCATTCTCGATTTTAAAAGAGGAGTTTGCAGACGCATTACGTGTTTTAGAGGATAGCAAATTATCGCTAGGCTTTAACTTTGCAGACTTTGAGATTGGATTAGCGAAAGTATCCATCATTGGCTCAGGTATGGCATCTAATCCTGGTGTTGCTGCACGTATGTTTGATCGCTTACGTTGTGAAAATATCCCAGTTAAAATGGTAAGCACATCTGAAATTAAAGTATCTGTTGTTGTACCACAGGATGAGATGATTCGTGCAGCAAATGCATTGCATGATGAATTTAATTTAGAGCAAACGATTTATATATAATGAGGCGTGTTAATAGACCTTTGTTTCACAGACTTTGCCTTACCATAATCAATAGATGAATATCTTCTATAATAATAGTAGAAACTGTAATAAAAAAGGGGAAATCTCATATTCATCAGAGATTTCCTCTTTTTGTCACTTTGCAGATATGATATGTTCCTTAGCATCCCATTTTACTGTAAACATAACATATTGTTGCTTCTCACGCTTTTCATCATAGCATTCTGTTAACAAGCCCTTTTCGAGCTGAATTTGTTCAGCTATAAATCCTGCCTCAAGTCTAAAGCTGCGCTGCTTCATTTGCAGTAGTTCGGGGTCATTTGTCAATTGAAAAATGCGCCCATCCTTTGATTCCTTGATAAGCTCTAATGTACCCCAACAGGCATCTGTGAAAAATGCGATTAATTCGCCTTGTGTTTTACAGGGAAACTTGCGTGCAAGGTCTTTACCAGCCCAATAAAGGACATCATCTTCATGTTTACCAAGGATAGCAGATAAAATATGATCGCGAATAATTTCATAGCCAAATGCTGAGATTGTAGGAGATGGAGTGTTTAACATTAGTATCCTTCTTTCTTAGAATTTTCTTAAAACTCAATGTCGATAATGTAAAAATAGATTTTTCGAGAAAAAACAACGCATTATGTACTAGATTAATTCTTTAATAAGCGCTATGAAAAACGCCAAGCAACCTTGACGCTTGTAGCTCTTGAGAGTACAATAAACATGTCATAATATTGTACCATGATGAAATACACAGTCAATGAAGTATCATTTACAAAATGATGACTTCTTTTGTTGTGCTATTTTAAGTACTAAGGGGGGTAATAGTCTTGTCGAAAGATCGAGAGTTTTTATGGCGCCGCTTACATTCTCTACTTGGGGTCATTCCAGTAGGTTTGTTCTTGGTGTTCCACTTGTCATTGAACTTCACTGCTGTTGGCGGTGAACAGTCTTACAATGATGCAACAGGAGTTATGGAGTTAGTTCCTCACTCACTACTGCTGCTAATTGAATGGGTTGTGATTTATATCCCATTGCTATTCCATGCATTCTATGGTGTGTATATTGCATTCACGGCTACACCAAACACAGGACGTTTTAGTACATACCGTAACTGGATGTTCTCTTTACAACGTTTCACTGGTGTATTTTTAGTGATTTTCATTGCATGGCATATCTTCCAAACGCGTATTCAAAAGGCGCTTGGTGCTGATGTTAACTTTAACATGATGGAAGAAATCGTTGCTAATCCATTTATGCTTGGATTCTACATTGTTGGTATTCTATCAGCAACTTTCCACTTATCAAACGGTTTATGGGCATTCCTAGTAAGCTGGGGTATTACACAATCTCCTCAGTCTCAAAAGATTGCTACTTACGTAACAAACATTATTTTCGTAATTCTAAGTGTCGTTGGTGTGGCTGCTATTCTAGCATTCGTTTAATTGAATAAGAAGCTATAGTAGAAGAGCACATGCAATCATTGCAATTTTTTAAGAGGAGTGAGAAATAATCATGGCGAAAAGCAAAATAATTGTTGTCGGCGGTGGTCTTGCCGGTCTGATGGCAACGATTAAAGCAGCTGAAGTTGGTACTGAAGTTGATTTATTCTCATTAGTTCCTGTAAAACGCTCACACTCTGTTTGTGCGCAAGGCGGAATTAATGGTGCGGTAAATACTAAAGGTGAAGGGGATTCTCCATGGATCCACTTTGATGATACAGTTTATGGTGGGGACTTCCTAGCGAACCAACCACCAGTTAAAGGTATGTGTGATGCAGCACCTGGCATTATCCACTTAATGGATCGTATGGGTGTTATGTTCAACCGTACACCAGAAGGACTTTTAGATTTCCGTCGTTTTGGTGGTACTTTAATGCACCGTACAGCTTTCTCTGGTGCAACAACAGGTCAACAATTACTATATGCGCTAGATGAGCAAGTTCGTTCTCATGAAGTAGCTGGTTTAGTAAATAAATATGAACACTGGGAATTCCTTGGTGTTATTATCGATGAAGACGGCGTTTGTCGTGGTATTGTAGCGCAAGATATGCGTACAGAGGAAATTAAATCATTCCGTGCAGACGCTGTTATTATGGCGACTGGTGGCCCTGGTATTATCTTCGGTAAAACAACAAACTCTGTTATTAACACAGGCTCTGCTGCTTCTATCGTTTATCAACAAGGTGCTTCATATGCGAATGGTGAATTCATTCAAATTCACCCAACAGCGATTCCTGGAGATGACAAAAACCGTCTAATGTCAGAATCAGCTCGTGGTGAAGGTGGTCGTATTTGGACTTATAAAGACGGTAAACCTTGGTACTTCTTAGAAGAGAAATACCCAGCTTATGGTAACTTAGTACCACGTGATATTGCGACACGTGAAATTTTCGACGTTTGTGTAAACCAAAAACTTGGTATCAATGGCGAAAACATGGTATACCTAGATCTTTCACATAAAGATCCACATGAATTGGACGTTAAACTTGGTGGTATCATCGAAATCTACGAAAAATTCGTAGGGGATGACCCACGTAAATTACCAATGAAAATTTTCCCAGCAGTTCACTATTCAATGGGTGGATTATGGGTTGACTACAATCAAATGACTGAAATTCCTGGTCTATTTGCAGCAGGTGAATGTGATTACTCTCAACATGGTGCAAACCGTCTTGGTGCAAACTCATTATTATCTGCTATCTACGGTGGTATGGTTGCAGGACCAAACGCAGTAGACTATGTAAAAGGTCTTAAAAAGCATGCTGAAGATCTTCCACAAGAGATTTACGATGCTCGTGTAAAAGAGGAACAAGCGAAATGGGATGCTATCATGAAAATGGAAGGCACAGAAAACGCTTACTTACTGCATAAAGAGCTTGGTGAAATGATGACTGCTACAATGACTGTAGTACGTTACAATGATCAGCTTGAAGATACATTGAAAAAACTTGATGAGCTTACTGAGCGTTGGAACAACATCAACATCAATGATACGCAAAAATGGAGCAATCAAGGCGCACACTTTACACGTCAGCTTAAAAATATGTTAGTGCTTGCAAAAGTAATGACAAAAGGTGCACTATTACGTAATGAATCTCGTGGTGCACACTATAAACCTGATTTCCCTAACCGTGATGATGAGAACTTCTTAAAAACAACAATGGCGAAGTTTGACCCAGCTACTGGTAATCCAATCATCACGTACCAAGAAGTCGACGTTTCATTAATCCCACCACGTAAACGCGACTACTCTGCGAAAGGAGACTAAAAGTTATGCAAATCGCAGCTAATACTGGAAGAATGGTCAAAGTGGAAATCTTACGTCAAGATACACAAGGCGGCAATAGCTACTGGCAAAAATTCCAAGTGCCTTACCGTCATGGTATGAACGTAATTTCAATTTTAATGGAAATTCAAAAAAATCCTGTTACTGAAGATGGTGTAAACACATCACCAGTATCATGGGATATGAACTGTTTAGAAGAAGTTTGTGGTGCATGTTCAATGGTGATCAATGGCCGTCCACGTCAATCATGTTCTACACTAGTAGACCAATTGACAGAGCCGATTAAATTGGAGCCAATGAAAACATTCCCTGTTATTCGTGACCTACAGGTTGACCGTGAACGTATGTTCAACGCGCTTAAAAAAGTTAAAGCATGGGTGCCAATCGATGGTACGTATGATTTAGGTGAAGGTCCACGTATGCCAGAAGGTAAACGTCAATGGGCTTATGAATTATCTAAATGTATGACTTGTGGTGTATGTATGGAAGCATGTCCAAACGTGTCTGAAAAAGCTTCATTCATCGGACCAGCTCCATTATCACAAGTACGTCTTTTCAACACTCACCCAACTGGTGCTATGATTAAAGATGAACGTTTAAATGCGATTATGGGTGATGGTGGTCTTGCAAACTGCGGTAACTCTCAAAACTGTGTAGCTGCATGTCCAAAAGGTATTCCTTTAACAACATCCATCGCTTCATTAAACCGTGCAACTACAGTGCAAATGTTCCGTAACTTCTTCGGTTCTGACCACTTTGTGGACTAATAATGGACAACCTAAACTTCCTTATACATTATGTATAAGGGAGTTTTCATGTTTTTTCTATCATAATATAGTGTTTTCTTTTATAATGAATATGTATTCATTTACTATTTGCCATTAGCTATCAATGAAAAGTAGTTGCTAAAATTGGCAAATAAAATAATAGGGGATGGTGTTCACATGAAAGCAAGCTATATTGGAAACTTTCAAGAGTGGGTAAAGGACTTTTCATTTTATTCGGAAGTGCGTGTACGCTTTTCAGAAACAGATATGTTTGGGCATATGAATAATACGGTGAGCTTTATTTATTTTGAGCAAGCAAGGACAGACTATCTTCGTCATTTAGGGGTGTCAATACCTGTAACAACAGGACAGAATACACAAAGCATTCCAATAGTAGCTGATTTACAATGCGACTATATAAAGCAAGTTTTCTTTAATGATGTGTTACGAATTTACACGAAAATTGCAAAAGTCGGCAATTCATCATTGGATATTCATTATTTAGCGAAAAATCAAAAGGATGAAATTTGCTTTACAGGTCGTGGTACACTTGTTCAAATTGATGCGAAGACAGGCAAAAGTGTACCTCTTTCGGAAGAGGAAAAAGTACGCCTCGTCAACCTATCAACCATTTCACACTAATTATAAAGTTAAATTTATAGTAGCGGGCTGTGCAAAAATGAAATTCTTTTTGCACAGCTTTCTTTTTATGCTAAATGAAATTGCCTTTGTGATTGTCACAATTAATTGTGATAACCTTTACTTTTAAAAAAAGCCAAGCCTATGGAAGATTTTTTTCTTTTAATAAAATGGAAATAATTGTTCTAGTGACTGTCTGTAATGAATTTTATCCCGTATTAACGGGATCCCCACATCCAAATAATGAGTAGAAACGCAATAGCTAAGTGGGGATCACCAGCCTGTAAAAACCCGATTGGTGAAACTACCAATCAGTGGGGATAAGGATTTCCCCACTGATTGAAGGTTCACTTTATATGCAATTTTTGAATAAGAAAACACAATTTCTGAAATTTTTAAGGAAACATGTAATATTCATGCAAATAGCCGTCACCGCTCCACGCTCCTTAACATAAGTTACAATACGTGCGGGGGAGGAGGGTGTAACTGAATGAATGGCTCTCATCATCGTTCTCTTTTAACAAACCGAGAACGTGAAATATTTGCGCTTTTATTAGCTGAAAAAACAACGAGAGATATTGCAGAGCAGCTTGGTATTAGTGAAAAAACAGTGCGTAATCACATTTCCAATACAATTCAAAAGCTAGGTGTAACGAATCGATCTCAGGCGTTGATTGAGCTGTTACGCTTGGAAGAATTTAAATTAGACTAATGGACACTTGCTATTTCGTGAAAAAAACGACAAAATAGAACTATTCAACGTATTTTTAGGAGTGAAATAGTTATATGTCGAATGAAGTAACAAAGCACTCACCTGAAACCGTTGCAACGGTTGAGAAGGAATTACGCTATATAGCGGCCATCGTAAAGCAAAAAGGACGAGAAATCGTTTCCGATTATGCGATTACACCGCCACAATTTGTTGCATTACAGTGGTTAGAAGAGCTTGGTGATATGACAATTGGCGAATTATCAAACCGTTTATACTTAGCTTTTAGCACAACAACAGATTTAGTAGACCGAATGGAGAAAAATGAATTAGTAAAGCGTGTGCGCGATGAAAATGATCGACGTGTTGTTGTTGTTCATCTTCTCGAAAAGGGCGAACGCATTATCCAAGAGGTTATCGAAAAAAGGCAGCGATATTTGCAGGAGAAACTTGTTGGTTTTACTGAACAAGAAGTCGCACAATTATCAAGTTATTTAGAAAAACTACATGTACACATGAAACAGGATTGAGGCGGAAAGTATGAATGCCCCGATAGGCGTTATTGATTCAGGAGTAGGCGGTTTAACCGTAGCAAAAGAAATTATGAAACGATTGCCAAATGAAACAATCTATTATATTGGCGATACAGCAAGATGTCCATATGGTCCAAGAAGTCGTCAGGAAGTACGAAATTTTACTTGGCAAATGGCGAAAGCACTTGAAAAAATGAATATTAAGATGCTCGTTATTGCTTGTAATACAGCGACTGCAGTAGCACTCGAAAGCTTACAAAGAAATATGCCTTTTCCAGTACTAGGTGTTATTAATGCTGGCGCACGTGCAGCTGTAAAGAAAACGAAGCGACATGAAGTCGTTGTGCTTGCAACAGAAGGAACCATTAAAAGTGGGGCGTATGAGGAAGCCTTATTATCATTAAATACGTCCACACATATTATTCCACTAGCTTGTCCCACATTTGTCCCACTTGTAGAAAGTGGAGAATACAAAGGTGACTTTGCGAATAAATTAATTGCGGAAGGCTTAAGACCACTAAAAAATCAACATTTTGATACAGTTATTTTAGGATGTACACATTATCCGATCCTACAAAAACAAATTGAAGCTGTTGTCGGAGAAGATGTCCATGTTTTATCTTCTGCGGAGGAAACAGCAAAGGATGTTCAAGAAATGTTAGCGTATAATGGCACTTTGGCAGATGCTGATGCAGTGCCTGCTCATAAATTTTTTGCAACAGGTTCTGTGCCAATCTTTCGCTCTATCGCTGAAAATTGGTTAGAGAGAGGCACTCTCGATATTAAACGTATTACATTAAAATAAAAAATCAGCTTAGCAATTGGGCTAGGCTGATTTTTGCCGTTTTTAGCATGCTATCATAACTGCTTTTCTAAGTGGAATAAATTATGATAAGATGAGTGCGCGAAAGTTTTTAGGAGGAAAATATATGACAAGATTTGATGAAAGACAAGCAGATGTACTACGACCTGTAGCAATCGATAGCGAGTATCTATTACACCCAGAAGGTTCCGTATTAATTCAGGTAGGCAATACAAAAGTAATTTGTACAGCAACAATAGAAGAAAAAGTACCAGGCTTTTTACGTGGGCAAGGAAAAGGATGGATTACAGCGGAATATTCAATGCTTCCTAGGGCAACAGCTCAGCGTACACCACGCGAGTCTTCTCGTGGCAAGGTTAATGGACGAACAATGGAGATTCAACGCTTAATTGGCCGCGCATTGCGTGCTGTTGTTGATTTAGAGGCACTTGGTGAGCGTACTGTATGGATTGACTGTGATGTCATTCAAGCAGACGGCGGCACTCGTACAGCCTCCATTACAGGCGCATTTGTCGCAATGACACAGGCAATAGCTAAGCTGGCTGAAGAAAAGCCATTTGCTATCTTCCCAGTAACAGACTTTTTAGCAGCTACAAGTGTAGGGATTGTAGAAGAACAGGGTGCTATTTTAGATTTGAACTATGTAGAAGATGTTGACGCTGCTGTTGATATGAATATTGTTATGACAGGTACGGGACGCTTTGTGGAATTACAAGGCACAGGTGAGGAAGCAACATTTTCTCGTGAAGAATTAAATGATTTGTTAGCATTAGGTGAAAAGGGCATTCAGCAATTAATTGAATACCAAAAAGCGGCACTTGGTGAGCTAGCAATGATGGTGGGAGGCAATCAGTAAAATGAAACAAGTAGTGATCGCAACAAAAAATAAAGGAAAAGCACAAGATTTCGAAGCATTATTTGGTCCACTTGGCTATAAGGTGGTCACAATGTTTGAAGCCGCACCAGACATGGAAATAGAAGAAACAGGTACAACCTTCGAGGAAAATGCTATTTTAAAGGCAGAAGCACTAGCAAGAGAGCTTGGTACAATTGTCATTGCTGATGATAGCGGCTTAGCAGTGGATGCCCTAAATGGTGCGCCAGGTGTGTACTCTGCACGCTACGCGGGCGACCATGATGATGAAGCAAATATGACAAAGCTATTAGAAAACCTACAAGGGGTAGAGGATGCCAAACGTACAGCGCGTTTTTGCTGCTGTATTGCGATTGCAGGCCCAGACTTTGAAACAACAACAGTTTTTGGTACATGTGAGGGTGTAATTGCGCATGAGAAACGTGGAACAAATGGCTTTGGCTATGACCCAATCTTTTTTGTACCAAGCTTAAACCGTATGATGGCTGAGCTGACACCAGCGGAAAAAGGAGCTATTTCGCATCGTGGCAATGCGATTCGCAAGCTGAAGGAGCAATTGCCGAATCTTATAAAGTAAGAGGTGAGTCGATGAAAATATTAGTTATGAGCGATACCCATGGTGATAGCCATGTGATTGATAAAGTGAGAGGCTTTTATCCAAATATTGATATGCTAATACATTGTGGTGATAGTGAACTTCCTTTTTCACATCCAGCATTAGCAGGCATGAAAAAAGTGCGGGGAAACTGCGACCATGATGAAGCCTTCCCAAAAGAAGAAGTGTTTACTGCTAGGGATGTAACGATTTTTGCTACACACGGTCATTTATTCAATGTGAAAAGCTCTATGCTAGCATTAGCCTATCGCGCAAAAGAGGTAGGCGCACAGCTTGTATGTTTTGGTCACTCCCATACCCTGGGTGCCGAAGTTATCGACAATATTTTATTTTTAAACCCTGGAAGTCTTCTAAAGCCACGCGGTCGCAAGGAAAAAAGCTTTGCGATTGTGGAAATCAGTAGCACATCTTTTAAGGTGGATTTTTGGACGGATCATCATGAGTGCCTGGCAACCCAAACATTCCCGCGATAACAAAAAGCATAAAAATTTAAATAACACCTGAATGGTTAGAGAATAATTCTACCCATTTAGGTGTTTTTTTATGACAGAAAATAGAATGATGAAAACTCTAAGATTATTTTCAGTTGAACAATAAAAAAATATATATCAAATGACATCTTACGTCTAGGCGATTTGTTAATGTAATGAGTGAGTTAGTTGTGCTAGGAAGGGAGGTGTCATTTTGGAAAAATGGGAGCAGATACACCGTGTTCTACAATTATATGACCAGCTGCGTAACGGAGAAACAATTAATAAGTCAGAAGCAGCCACAAGACTTGCGGTTAGTATGCGTACAATACAGCGGGATATTAGTAATATTCAAGAGCATTTAGCTAACTCATTTTCTGGACAAACAATAGAATATGATGCGGTTAAAAAGGGCTATGTATTAACAGAAAGTACCCCAAAAGGAATACCAGCTAAAGAAGTATTGATAATATCGAAAATTTTGTTAGAGAGCCGTGTTTTGAGTGCTGATGAGATGAAACGTATGATTGACACTTTGCTAGCACAAAGCAATACGAAAAATAGAAAAACCATTTATACCTTTGTAGGAAATGAATTGCTACATTATCGCCCTTTACAGCATAATCAACCATTAATTGATATCGTATGGGATATTGCTGAAAGTATTCAGAAAAAGAGATTTATAGAAATTATTTATGAGCGAATGGATCAGCAACAGAAGCAACATATTGTAAAACCAGTTGCTATTTTATTCTCAGAATATTATTTCTATCTTATTGCATTTATAAAAGATAGCGAGCACCATTCTCCAGTTATTTTTCGATTAGATCGTATACGGTTATTGAAACAATTGAATGAGCCATTTTCAATTGCTGAAAAAGATCGCGTTGAGGAAGGTATACTACGTCAACGTATTCAATTTATGTATTCTGGTAACTTAGTCCGTCTGCAATTTAAGTTTCGAGGTGTGACAATTACCCCTGTATTAGACCGCTTTCCAAATGGAAAAATTATCAGGACGTTAGAAGATGGCTGGCTTGTAGAAGCAGAAGTATATGGCACAACAGGCTGCATAATGTGGTTGCTAAGTCAGGGCGATAAGGTGGAAGTGACTTATCCAGTGGATTTACGAGAGCATATGAAAAAGCTTATTGAAAACATGCTATACAGCTATAAAGAGGCTTAAGAATACATAATTGAGCTAGGGATAGAATGTTAAAAATAGTATGTTTTAAATAAGTATGGATAAATTTTTTGGCGATTAATAGGAGGCTGAATAATGAAAATTTGGGTGGCAGTGTTAGCAATGATTGGTGGTTTAGCAGGATTAGCAAGTGGTTTTATTGTTACAGCTTTTGGTACAGGCTTTGGAGAAAATGATATGGCAAATGACGGTGCAACGGTCTTTTGGCTGTCTGCTCTTGCTATCTTTATGGGCTTTATTTCTTGGAAGTTTCATAAAATTGGCGGAATAATGTTAATCTTAATTGCTATCTATGGCTTTTTTACAAATGGCTTATTTTTCATAGTAGCATTTATCTTTTTAATATTAGCAGGGATATTAGCATTTCGAATTAAACAAACACCTAAAGCAGATATAACAAATGCTTAAATATTTATTGGATGAAGAGGGGACTATGAATGAAGAAACTATTAGTAGCTAGCACTATCCTATCTTTAGGATTAATTTTAAGCGGTTGTGGAGAGGACAAGATTGCTAGCTCGCAATCAGATAATGAAACGAGTGATAAGGAAGAAAAGAAGCAAGTAACGGCTTTAGCTGAAATTCAAAAACATGTAAGCACAGCATGGAAATCATACGATACGACTTATGTTCATTCAGCAGCAATTTATGAAAACAAAGGAAATGTTCCTGTTGAAATGAAGGAAACACAAATGAATTATAAAGCGACAGATGACTCAATTCTAGGAACAGAAACAATGATTTATGCTGTACCATCCGTTATTTTGCCTGGTGAAACGGCAATTATTGTAGAAACAGGATATTTAGATGGAGTTGATCCAGAGGCATTTGCTGAAACAACTTATAATTTTAGTTTTAAGGAAACAACAGAAGACCCAACGCTTATGGAGGTAAGTGGTATAAAGGGAATTGTTGGTGAATACGGCTATAAGGTAACAGGTGTTCTTAAAAATATAACAGAAGATCAGCAAGATGATATTCGCATTGCAGCAGCTTTATTGGATGCTGAAGGAAATTTATTAGGAGCTTTAGAGGGTTCTGTCGATATAGGACTTGCACCTAATGGGGAAACAGGCTTTGAATTAAGCTATCCTGATTTACCACCAAATATACAAGATAAAATTGCTACGATTGAAGTAAAGCCATATGGATGGAATTGGTAACCAATAATATATTATTCAGTAGTATATAAAATTTAATTAGATTTCAACATATAAAAATGCCGAACTATTCAATGAAACCTTCAATTTGAAGTAAAGTGTTTCAGAATTGTTCGGTTTTTCTATTATTTTTGATTTCACAATTGTTTAAGTAGTTAATTTTATCTTAGCATGATTTTATTTTCATATAAAATATACTCACACTAGTAATTTATATGATATATTTTCACTATTAGTAAATTTAGTGGGTAGGATGACATATTATGTCTAGGTATTTTGTTGCAATACATAACAAATCCACTTATCAATTTAAAGGGGATGTTTTGATGGAAAAGGAGGAACAAGTATATCGTATATTGCAATTGTATGATCGCTTTCGTAAAGGTGAAACGATTAATAAGCTAGGAATAGCTAAAAGTTTAGATGTCAATGAACGTACCGTGCAGCGGGATATTCAAAGTATACGAACGTATTTAGAAAAGTCATCTGTAACCCAATCGATTCAGTATAGTCGGGCGGAGAAAGGCTATCGCTTGGTCGGTGATAGGGAGGGACTTTCACCAAAAGGGTTGCTAACAGTAACAAAGATATTACTAGAAAGTCGTGCACTGAATACAGCTGAAATGAAAGATTTGATTGCATCACTACTAGCACAGGGCACAAAGGATGATAAACAATTTATACATTCGATTGTAGGCAATGAGTTACTTCATTATCGCCCATTGCAGCACAATCAGCCATTGCTCGATACGCTGTGGGCTATTGCGGCCAGCATTCGCAGTAAGACCGTAATAGAAATCGAATATCAACGAATGGATTATCAAAAAAAGCATCATATTGTAAAGCCAGTTGCTATTTTATTTTTAGAATATTATTTCTATTTTGATTGCCTTTATGCATGATAGTGAGCACCCATCGCCTGTTATTTTCAGAATGGATCGCATTTGTCACTTCAAATTATTAAGCAGAAAGTTTTTCTTTGCAGAAAAAGATCGCTTTGAAGAAGGAATGCTACGCCAACGTATTCAATTTATGTATGCAGGACAGCTTGAGCGTCTACAATTTATTTTTCGAGGCGTAACAATTGACTCTGTGCTGGATCGCTTCCCAAATGGGCGCATTGTCAAAACATTAGAGGATGTTGGTTAATTGAAGCGGAGATATACGGTACAACAGGCTGTATGATGTGGCTGCTTAGTCAAGGAAAAAAGATGGAGGTCATTAAACCACAAGACTTACGCACACAAATGATAGAGATGATTGATGTAATGGTAGGTTTGTATCAGGATAAGTAGGAGATGCCCTGTCAATTGTCATCTATTTTTGAATTAAAATCATAAGAAATTTTAGCATGACTGTTTGGTGTGTTGAAGAAAGTATTCATAAAAGCTATAACGCTAACAAATGTAATCTTAAAATTTTTTACTAAAAATAACAATAGGAGTTGGTCATTATGCCATTACCATTAATTCCACTAATCGTAGCAGGAGCAGCTGCGGCTTCTACAGCAGTTGCAGGAAAAAAAGGATATGACTCATATAAAAATATGAAGGAAACAAAGGAATTAGCTGAACAACTGGAGAGAAAATACAAAAAAGCGCACACGGCTTTTGAAAAATCAAAAGATAATACTAATGCGACTTTCGAGGAATATGGCAAGCTAAAACTAGAGATTTTAGATGGAGTAATGAAAGAATTTATTCAAGAATTTAAGAAAATTAAAAATATTAATTTCACAGATCAAACTGTAATAGACAGTCTTGTGACAACACAAGAGGTGGAGCAGTTTGTGTTAAATGTTGAAAAACAAGTAGTGAAGGCCGGACAAGTCATGGCAGCAGGTTTGGCTTCTTTAGCGGGAGGAGGCTTAGCTGCAATGGGGGCAGTAGGTGCGACAACAACATTTGCAGCGGCTTCTACGGGTACTGCTATTGCAACGCTAAGTGGTATTGCTGCGCAAAATGCAACATTAGCATTTTTAGGAGGAGGCTCATTGGCTGCAGGTGGTTTAGGTGTTGCAGGAGGTACGATGGTTTTAGGCGGAATTGCATTAGCGCCAGCACTAGCAATTGGTAGCTTTATTTTTGCAGCCTCTACCGAGAAAAAGCTAGAGGACATGTATGCTAAAAAAGCAGAGGTAAAGACAGAGGTTGAAAAGTTACATGCAGCATCAGAAGTAATGGATAGCATCCGTATAGCAACAGAAAGTATGCAAGAACTAGCTGAGAGTACGGAGCGATTATTTAAAGAGAATATTGACAAGATGGCAGCGATTATTAGTCGCCAAGGAGTAGACTTTAAAAGATATTCTAATGAAGAACAAAAAACAATTCATAATAATTATAAATTAGCAGTAATTATGCGTGATATTTTGAATACAACAATTTTAAATGAAGACGGAAATTTAGCACCAAATCTCCAAGATGTTATTACTGCTGAACGTCAAAAGCTATCAGCATTTTAAGGAGGAGTAGCTGTGGTAGCGCTACGTCAAACAGAGACTGACCATATTACAGGACAATTGGTTAGTGAAACCATTGAAAAGCAAGGAAATGCACTTATTGAAACAGTGGCTGGAACCAAGCGTTTAGTTGCTGTTGCCAAGCAATATATTAATTGTGCTAGTGATAAGACACAGGGGCGTATGTTTGAAATTATTGAAACGACCAAATTTAATGTGAATGCTGCTAAAGCAGGTAGTCTATTAAGAGCTGTTACAACGGATGAACTAGGACAACCGCATGCCGCAGCCGATCTATTAATTCGCAATCCAAACGGTGAGATTTTAAAGGAAATTCAAGCAAAATCCTATAGTACAGCACCTACTGCAGCAAGAGCTATAGCCAATCCAAAATATAATGGGATGGACCGTTTAGTAAATGTCGAGAAAGCAGAACGAGTTAGTGAGTTGGTAGAGAAACGCATGAATTCACAAGGCATTTATGCTCAAGACTATAAAGATGCATATGGCGATATTACAGGTGAAACTTATTATGAGGGTATAAGTAGCGGCGGTACTACTTATCAAGAGGCAATGGATGCAGCCGAAAACGCAGAAACATTCGCAGCTAAAATGAATCGTACTGAATTGATCACAGGGGTTCAAAGTGCAATGCTTAGTGGAGCGTTAGCAGGTGCTTTTATAGGGGGGACAGTTTCAGCAACCCAAGGCTATTTTAAAGATAATTTTTGTGTAAAGGAAACAGGTAAGGCAGCAGCTAACAGTGCGGCTCGTGGCTCAGTAGTGGCAGGTATTTCTTATGGCATTAAATATTTAGGTAAAAATAATCCAATTGTTAATGGTAATGTAGCAGGAGCATTAGCAAGCTCCGCAGTAAATATGACAGAACTAACGTATAAATTTTTAACGAATAAAATAACAGTGGATGAGTATGTCACAGGGCTTGGCTCTAATGCTGTAAGCTGTTTTTCAGGTGTTGTTTTAACTGCAGCAGGAGCAGCGCTATTTGGTCCAATCGGCGCTGCTGTAGCTGGTACAGTGGGATTAATCGCTATGAAGCAATTATATAAAGTATTTGAATCGGCAAGAGGAGATGTAGAGTTAGCGCGAGAGGCTAGATTACAGGCAGAAGTATTATCTGAGCTATTAATTGCAGAAATTAAAGCCGAAGAAGCTAGACTAATTGCGTACTATGAGGAATACAGCCAAACATTGCAAGATTTAAAAAAATTAGTTGATTTAGCTGTTACAGATGGTTCATTTACTGAAAAGGCAATCGTTGCATTAGCAGATGGTCTCGCTGTTGAATTCCAATATAACACATTAGAGGAATTTCAAGACTTTATGTTAAGTGATGATAGATTAGAGCTATGATCAAGCAATTTCCTTGTACAAAATGTGGTGCTTGCTGTAGCTCGATCGAAGGTATTGATTTTTTAGAGCCATATAATCAAGACGGCGTCTGTGTAAATTTGATTGAAGGGGAATGTAGTATTTACACAGACCGTCCTTTACTCTGTCGGATTGATGAATCCTATGAAGCGATCTTTTCAGCTTACATGTCCAAGGAGGAGTTTTACGCGCTCAATGCCAAAGCATGTAATGAGTTGCAGGAGAGATTGGGGGTTGATGAAAGCTATAGGGTTTTACTATAAAGAAATAAAAGTAGGGAGGAAGAAAAGATGGGATTTGGTAATTTTCTAAAAGGAGCAGCTAAGGCTGCAGGGAATGCGATTGTTGAAAAAACGGAGGCGATTCAACAAGAAAAAGATAGAATTGCTCATTTTTCTGATGAGAAGCTTTATGAACTTGGTACACGAGGACAGGGAAACCGACGAATTGCAGCTAGAATGCTTTTAAAAGAACGTGGTTACGAACTTTAGAAGAGTTATAAGTTGACTTATATAGGGAGCCGGATTTGTGATAATTGTAGTATATTTTGGTACCGTTATTTTGATAGCATTTGCCATATGGCTACTACCTTTGCCAGGAAAGTTAATTGCTTTAGCAATTAACTTGATTATTCCAGAAGGAGTGCCTTTTATTGATGAAATCATTCAATTTCTAGGTATCATAAAAAACCTTTTTAGAATTGTAACACGTTTTTTTAGAAATTGATCTGTGTTAAAGCGAATGGAGCCGTAAGTGAACAAATATGGTAAGGATTAATGGAATGTTACTTTTCATTGGCTCTAGCCACTTCTCAAATCTACCTTTGTATGTTATTTTCAGAGAAATAGCAACAGAAAAGTAGAATTACCCAGCCTCTAATGATAGGAGCTGTATATAATGATAGTTTATAAATGTCAGAAGAGAAAACCTCTCTTTTAAACAGCAAGTGCGAATGCCAGGCAAACATAATTTTCTAGGGAGATTCGCACCTATAATTGAACCAATTTTCCATTGAAATGGAAATAGGTTTAAGCTAATATAACCATAAGCATTTATATTTTAGTGAAAATCGATTGTAATTACTACTTTTATATCGATTTTCACAGTTTCTCTCTGTATGGAGAGAATGGATTGAAATAAACTTCACAACAAATTATAATGAAGTTAGCTAAGTTTCTCTCTGTATGGAGAGAATGGATTGAAATCAATGCAATTAATGCAGCTAAAGAGGATTATGATCGTTTCTCTCTGTATGGAGAGAATGGATTGAAATCAGCAAATTTAAACCAATCAGGAAACCCCTGAAGGTTTCTCTCTGTATGGAGAGAATGGATTGAAATTTTAGTTTATTATTATATTTACTAAGTTTATCAGTTTCTCTCTGTATGGAGAGAATGGATTGAAATATTTTTTAAATGCAAACTTTCAATTAAATAATTGCGTTTCTCTCTGTATGGAGAGAATGGATTGAAATATAGTTTGCTGGATTTTTGATAACACTTGCGAACCGTTTCTCTCTGTATGGAGAGAATGGATTGAAATACGTGAATTAGGACATGTTTCATCGATTAAATAAGGTTTCTCTCTGTATGGAGAGAATGGATTGAAATCTCAGGCGTTGTGCCATAGTAAGTGTTGCCTAACGTTTCTCTCTGTATGGAGAGAATGGATTGAAATCGTTCGCCATTGTCCGGCTTCTGCGGATGATTCACGTTTCTCTCTGTATGGAGAGAATGGATTGAAATTCATCAATATTGAATCCAATATTTCTAACAATTTCGTTTCTCTCTGTATGGAGAGAATGGATTGAAATACCGAAGGTAATTCAACAGTTGGTGTAGTTGGTAGTTTCTCTCTGTATGGAGAGAATGGATTGAAATTTTTTGTAACTAGATGGTTTATCAGAACTCACTGTTTCTCTCTGTATGGAGAGAATGGATTGAAATAAATAAATCGTTCATCCAACCAGTCATCGTACCAGGTTTCTCTCTGTATGGAGAGAATGGATTGAAATTAAGCTATTTATAAATAATAAGGCAATGCTTCAAGTTTCTCTCTGTATGGAGAGAATGGATTGAAATAGAGCCAATTGTTGTTAAGCTATACATTGCCTCGTTTCTCTCTGTATGGAGAGGACACTTGAAATTTCGAGCCAGGCTTTTATTATACATTTGATTAGTCATTTCCCTTTGTATAGAGAGTTAGTTAAAGCGTGGTAAAATTAACTAGGCATGATTTATAATCAGCTAGAAAAAATAAAGGAAAACAACCATAAAGGAGACAAGATGGAAAAGACAATTGGTTGGAATTTTGATAATGATTATGTTCGTTTGCCCAGTATTTTTTATTCTGAGGTTCCGTTACAGCCTGTACGTTCACCAAAGCTAATACTATTGAATGAGGCACTTGCAGCATCGCTAGGATTAGATAGTCAAGCATTGCACACGGAGGAAGCGGTTGCTCAATTGGCAGGCAATCAAATGCCTGAAGGGGCTGAGCCGATTGCACAGGCCTATGCAGGGCATCAATTTGGTCATTTTACGATGCTTGGAGATGGGCGAGCTCTGTTATATGGCGAACATATGACACCTCAGCATAAACGGTATGATATTGCATTAAAAGGTTCAGGGCGCACAGCATATTCTCGTGGTGGGGATGGACGAGCCTCGTTAGGACCAATGCTGCGAGAGTATATTATTAGTGAGGCAATGTTTGCATTAGGGATTCCGACTGCGCGAAGCTTGGCAGTTGTCACAACAGGTGAAACCGTTATTCGCGAAACAGAATTACAGGGAGCCATTGTTACACGCATTGCAAGCAGTCATTTACGGGTAGGCACCTTCGAATATGCGGTACAATGGGGAACAGATAAGGAGCTGCAACTACTAGCAGATTATGCATTAGAACGTCATTTCCCTCATAATGACAATAGCCAAAATCGTTATCTTTATTTACTACAAGCAGTTATTAAACAACAAGCTTCTTTAATTGCGAAGTGGCAATTAGTTGGTTTTATTCATGGTGTTATGAATACAGATAATATGACCATTAGTGGGGAAACGATTGATTATGGACCTTGTGCATTTATGGATACCTATGATCCAGCAACCGTGTTTAGCTCTATTGATCGACAAGGTCGTTATGCATATGGTAACCAACCGAACATTGGTGGCTGGAATTTAACTCGCTTAGCCGAAGCTTTATTGCCGTTAATCCATGACAATCAAGAGGAGGCGATTCAGCTTGCACAGGATGCATTACAGCAATACCCACAGCTCTATTATCAAAATTGGCTAACGGGAATGCGGGCAAAGCTTGGCTTTTTTGATGAAGATCAGGAGGATGCTCAGCTTGTCGAAGACCTTCTTCAGCTTATGGCACAATATAAAGCCGATTATACCAATACATTTATCGCATTAACGGTGGAGCAGGCTGACGAATCCGAGTTATGGAATGCACCTGCATTTAAAGAATGGCATCAAAAATGGCTTGCCCGTTTAGCAAAACAGCAGCAAACAAAGGAAATGTCCCAACAATTAATGCAACAACATAATCCCGCTGTTATTCCACGTAATCATCGAGTAGAAGAGGCATTAGAGGCTGCTGTTGAGCGTGGGGACTATAGTTTAATTGATAAACTACTGAATGTTCTTGTACAGCCCTTTGCCTATACAAAGGAGCAACGAGACTATGCTTCGCTGCCAGAGCCATCGCATCAACCATATCGCACTTTTTGTGGCACATAAAAACGAGGGGAATAAATCCTCTCGTTTTTTAGTGTCCCTCTAGCAGCCAAAAGCATATTCTATGTTATGAATATAGCTAAAGGGGAATGGATAAGATGCATAAATATTCAAAGGGATGGTTTGTAAAAGAGCTACGCACACATGGGATTATTGTACATCCTCAATTAAAAAGCCATCTAGGCTTATTTAAGGAGTCCGAATTACGCAATTTATATTATCGCTATGTGGAAGTGCAGGCAAAATAGTTTGAATAACTCCTTTCTTGGAAAAACTAGACGATAGAAAGGAGTTATACTATGTGGATTGGGACGCAAACATGGCAAGATGTATTATTTTTACATTGGCCAATAGCACCTAAAATATTGGTGAAATATATTCCGCAAGAGTTAAAACTGGATATTTATAAAGATAATGCTTGGCTTAGTGTCGTTCTTTTTAAAGTCAAAGGACAACGGCTACGATTTCTCCCGCCACTTCCTGGAATTAGCTCCTATTTACAATTAAATGTTCGTACATATGTGGAGTATAACGGCAGGAAAGGTATTTATTTTTTTCATTTAGATATTACGAATCAACTTCTTGTAAAACTAGCTACAATGGGTAGTTTACCATATCGTTATACAGAAATATTTTTACAACAGGGTTTATATACAAGCCGCTATAAAACATTTGATGAAAGATTAAGGGTTATTTATAAGCCAGCAGATAATACTAATTTAGTGTTCGATCAATGGCTAGTGGAACGTTATCATTCATGGGCAAAATGGGGCAATGCTTTATTTCGTATTGATATTCAACATGCCCCATGGCAGCTACAGCAAGCCTATGCTACGATCCAAAGCAACACGCTAGCACCTTTTCTTAAAAATACATTTCAGCATACACAACCCATCGCTCATTATGCAAAACAGCAAGTAGCAAAGGTTTTTCTACCAGTTATTGAACATACTTAATCTTCATAGATCATTTTCTTTGTCATACCCCCATCAACTGTCAAATTAATACCTGTAACAAAATTATTGTTGGGGTTTGTTAAATAGAAACAAGCTTGGGCAATATCTTCAGGAACACCGACTCGTCCTGATAAATGCTGAGTATGATCGATTGGACGAAGAGCCTTATAATCCCCTGTTTCAATCCACCCTGGAGAAATACAATTTACAGTGATACGATCAGGACCCAATGACCGTGCTAAAGCATGAGTTAATGCTACAATGCCACCTTTTGAGGCTGCGTAAGCTTCTGTATAAGGCTCAGACATTTCAGCTCTGGTAGAGGCAAGTGAAACAATTGCACCACCTCTTACATTATTTCTCATTACTTTAGCTGCTTCCCTTGCACAGAAAAAGGCACTTGTTAAATTTGTTTGTAAGAGATAATTCCATTCTTCAAACGTCACATCATAAGGAGCCTTATGCTGAAATTTCCCAGCATTATTAATGAGTATATCAATCGTTTCAAATTGCTCAACAGCACGTTCCATTAAATAAACAATATCCTGTTCCTTTGTAACATCCGTTTGCACAAATAAAGCAGGGAAGCCTTGCACTAGCAACTCCTTTTCTAACTGCTGTCCTAGCTCCTGTGCAATATCAGCAATTACAACATTTGCCCCATTTCGTGCATAGGCAAGCGCAATCCCTTTCCCAATTCCTTGTGCCCCACCCGTCACAATCACAACCGAATCCTTAAACATCTGCATACCTCCAAGTGTTATAGTGCCAATATTTTAACAAACATTCATGTGTCCCCTACTATCTAAAAGATCATAGAAATGGCATCATAAACATGTTCCCAATAACTTATCACTGTTACAAGCCAAACCTTGCCTTCATAGTAAAATTAATGTTGACATTATGCTTTAAAGTACATATAATAAATATTGTCCTTCATATGGGATACATCATTGGAACGACTAAAAGTAACATCATAATATTATGTCTCAGTAGCTCAGCTGGATAGAGCAACGGCCTTCTAAGCCGTCGGTCGGGGGTTCGAATCCCTCCTGGGACGTCAAAAGGTAGTTGAATAAATGCAGTAGAATCAAGCACTTTGCTTATTATTTACTTTTACAATTCTCGGTCATATGACTGATTAGTGTAAATTTAAATAGTAGGTGAGGTGCTTTTTTCGTGTCTAAAAGGAAAGGAATATTTGATGTGAAAATTGATAATTCATTTGTTCCTTCTATTAAACGAGAGAAAAAACGTGAGAGTATTACGATTGAACAAGCGTTGAATACTGTTTTACGTCAATTAGAAGTTGAAGGTTGTCGTGAGCGTACTCTACATGATTACAATACTATCGTTAATTACTTCATTAATCAATCGAAGGTTATTTATTTAGAAGATGTAAATGACAATTTAATTCGAGATTGGTTAATGAGTATGAATGTAAAAAATTCTACACGTCTAACTCGTTTGAAGTGTTTTAAGGCATTCCTAGCAAGATGTTATGACAATGGGTGGTTTCAAACTAAGTTTTGGAAGAATATTAAAATTCGTGTGGATGAACCAATCAAAGAAGGGGCTACAGATGAAGATGTAAATATGTTACTTTCTGTCCTCGATTATTCCAATTTTTTAGATTTACGAAACGCTTGTGCCATTTTATTAATGTATAGGTGTGGATTGAGGATAGGTACGATTGCACGAATGAAAGAATCTAATATTGATTTTCAAAAAATGCAACTTAAATTAGACGGACAGTTGATGAAAAATCATAAAGGATTGATTCTTCCGATAGATGAGCAAATGGCATACCTAATTAGTGTTCTTATAAAGCAAAATGAAATGATACGAAATGAGTACAAAGAGGATAATGAACTATTATTTATCACGATTAAAGGAACGGCTACAAATAATTCCATTACATCTAATTCGATTCAGCGACAACTCAGAAAATACACCTTGAAATATGGAATAAAGAATATCAATCCTCATGCCCTAAGAAGGGGTTTTGCAAAGAATTTATATGATAAATCAAACAATATTTTACTCGTATCAAAGGCGCTTGGACATGCTGATTTATCGGTAACGACTAAATATTTACACGCTGATTTACAAGGGATTGCAGATGAATTAAAAGATTATCTATAAAAATTATAGGAGACAATACAATGCGGGAATTAAGTTTACAAATAGCTAATGAGTTTAGACACCTAGAGTCAGAAGCAGAATCAACAACATTAAACTTTTTAAAAGGGGATACGCAAGAAATGGAAATTAAAAATGAAAAATTGTACGCAACAATTGAATTAGATTTAAAGGTAACTAATCTAACTAAAGAACAATTTGTAAAAGGCTTTTATGACTTTGTATCACAATTACAATCTAAAGACGCAGCAATGGATTTTAAGGCATTAGACGCTCGTTTAATTGAAACGGTAACAGTCGATGCAGAAGGTTCGGAGGAATATGAATGCTACGATAATCAAGTCATCGGAATGGTGATTTAGAGAACGTAAATTTCCGTTTTCTAATTTTAAGCATAAATAAAGAGGGTTAGTGCCGAGAACACTTTCCCTCCAACTCATTTAGCTATACCCAATACAACTAAATATGAGCGATTATATGCCTTCATTTTACTTCAAAAAAAGTTAAAATGCAAAGGTCTAGTTTCCTATTCTCAAAAATAGGTTCGTTCCGTCTTGGTTGCCCACTAACAGACGTTAAAGACACTGGTCAGGTTTGTCGTACCATTGCAAAAAAACGACTATATCACAGCAAAACTCTTTTCTTGTTTAGAGTGTGATGAATTGGTGAGAGCCACCATAAAGGGCTAGGGGGATTACAGGCATGTTACGGCATGGGTAATCACATTCACGCTATATTTAATTGCAAATAGCACATACAGGACTGTAATTGTATGAGAATGTGACAGATGAAAATCTGCTACAAAACAAGACGATCAGAAACCTCAGACACGACATGACGGTGTAATTGGTAGTTACTTATTATCTTTTACTCAATTTAGAGTTTTAGATAGTAGGTAACAACTTTGCGAATATTTCCTAGAGCATCAGCCATTCTGGTGTAAGGGGGTTCAGTTGTCAAGCGTTAAATTACATCAATAGCAATTAATTATACTAGAGTTATAGAGTAACTAGATAAATTGTATAGTGATTAATTAGAACGTCTTAAATCAATTTGATTTAATTAAATATGAGATGCTTGAAAATTGGGGGTTGTCAAAAGCAAAAAGTAGAATGTCCAAAAGCAGACACACCTCTTGACACTTACTCTCCCTAGTGTTACAAGAGTCGATGACAATTGGTATACATGATAGAGAAATATAACAAAAAAAGATAACGACATTTTTGAATTCATATAAATATTGATATATCAACGATTGTGAGATGTTAAGTCTAAATAGATATATGAAAAGATAAAGAAATAAAAATACCTAGATGTTTAGAAACATTACAAACCATTGATATATCAACAACATGTTCAAATTTGAATGAGTATTAAGTGTTATAAATAGCGCCACATCAACGTTTGTGAGTGTTTTTCAAAAATATTCGTTAAAGGAATAAAAATAAAAAAACGTTCGAAATAGAAACGCCACGAACCATTGATACATCAATAACATAGTCATATTTGAAAGAGTATGATGTGCTACAAACAGCGTCATATCAACGTTTATAAGCACTTTTCAAGAATATTCGTTAAAGGAATAAAAATAAGCATGTTTTGCGTGCTAGAACAGAATAACTTATTTATCACAGTGGATAGAGAATGTAATCATTTAGGAAAATAGAAACACTACAAACCGTTGATGCACCAATAACATACTCATATTTGAAAGAGTACAATGTCATGCAAACAGCGTTATATCAACGTTTGTAGGTGTTTTTCAAGAATTGTCTACAAAGGAACAAAAACTAGCTAGCAAATTGAACTAACTCTTATTTATCACAGTGGATACAGGTTGAACATTTGTCAAATCTAAAAAGTAGACAAGCTAACAAACGCTTAAACCTTACTCTCTCTAAGTGTTCGAGATTATGCGTCTAATTACATATATGAAAGAAATAAATAATGTGTATATTCAGAAGCGTAGCGCAATCCTTACTCTCCCAATGGTTACAAGCTTCGATGACAAATCGTATATATGATAGAGAAAAATAATAAAGCGTACACTAAAGCACTTAATCAATACGATTGAGTGTTTTTATTATGCTTTAGTTGTCTAGTGCCATTTAGTATTTCCTTTGTTGAGGGTAGATTAATTTCTGCTCTCTATTTTTTTAGCAAATATTTAACCTAGGTTAAATAATTCCAATTGATTTAAGAAGGTTTAATAGTTAGATGACAAATACTATTAGATTGTATTTTAAACGTCTATATTAATACGCTACGTACTTAAAAGTACAGGGTATTTATATATAAAAAATAACAGAAAGTAGGTAATTTAATGCCAGAGGAACAAACAAAAGTAATTGAGCAAGTTGCGGAAGTCGAAAAAGTAGATGCTCAAAAAAGAGCAGAAGTTGAAAAACTGGAGGAAACAGAATCCCTCGAAGAACGAGTTGCTAAGATGCAAGAAGAAAATCAGAAGTTGCAAGAACAACTAGAAGAACAGCAAGTCCAAGCAGAAAAGAATAATCTTATTGCAACATTAAATGCGGAAGGATTATCTCATTTTGTCGGTTTATTTGATTTAACA